>DASZQY010000316.1:0-2975 GCA_035549395.1 Bauldia sp. | reverse complement strand
ACCTCGATCATGTCGCGCGTAGTGCCGGGCTCGGAAGTGACGATGGCGACGTCCCGCCGGGCGATGGCGTTGAGCAGGCTCGATTTGCCGGCATTGGGGGCGCCAAGGATCACCACCTCGACGCCGTCGCGCAGCCGCTCGCCTCGGCGATCCGCAAGATGGTTAACGATCTCCTCTTCGAGGCCGGCAGCAATCTCCCAAGCCTCCGCGCTGACCGATCCGGGCACGTCTTCCTCGTCTGGAAAGTCGAGCTCGGCTTCTATCAGCGCCCGCGCACGGATCAGCCTGTCGCGCCAACCCTCGTAGAGGCGGCTGAGTCCGCCGTCCGCCTGGCGGAGTGCTTGGCGTCGCTGGGCTTCTGTCTCGGCGGCAATAAGATCGGCAAGTCCCTCGACCTGGGTCAGGTCGAGGCGGTCATTCTGAAAGGCGCGGCGGGTGAATTCGCCAGGCTCGGCCGGCCGGAAGCCGGGGAGGACAGAGAGGGCCCTGAGGACCGCGGCAACGACCGCACGGCCCCCATGCACGTGCAGTTCCGCGACATCTTCGCCGGTGAAGCTTCCTGGACCCGGGAAGAAAAGAACCAGGCCGCGGTCTATCAGCTCTCCTGCCGCACGGACCGAAGCCAGGCTCGCCCGGCGCGGTTCCGGGATCGAATCGATAAGCGTTTCGAGTCCGAATCGGACGCGCGGGCCACTGATGCGGATGATCGCCACGCCGGACGGAGGGGGGCCGCTGGACAACGCGTAGATGGTATCTGCTGACGACATGGGTTTCTTCTGCCGCCGCTTCGCCGGCAGCGCAACCCGCGTGTCCTGTGACGCCGGCCCCGCTATCTAGGGACTCATGTCCGAGAATCTCCTCCGCAACGAGGTCAGCCCGTACCTGCTCCAGCACGCCGACAACCCGGTCCACTGGCGGCCGTGGGGCGCAGCCGCGCTTGCCGCCGCCAAGGCGGAGGGGAAGCCGATCCTGCTCTCGGTGGGCTATGCCGCCTGCCACTGGTGCCACGTGATGGCCCACGAGAGCTTCGAGGACGCGACGACCGCCGAGGTCATCAACCGCCTCTACGTCGCCATCAAGGTCGACCGCGAGGAGCGGCCGGACATCGACCAGATCTACATGGGCGCGCTGCATTCACTTGGCGAGCAGGGTGGCTGGCCGCTCACCATGTTCCTGACGCCCGAAGGCGCCCCGGTCTGGGGCGGCACTTATTTCCCCAAGACAGCCCGCTACGGCCGTCCGGCCTTTGTCGACATCCTTGAGGAAGTCGCCCGGCTGTTCCGCGAGGAGCCGGCGAAGATCGCGCAGAACCGCGACTGGGTAATGCACCGTCTTGCGCAACGGACGATGGGCGAGCCCGCCGTCGCTGTCGACGGCCATCTGCTCGACATCGCCGGCGAGCGCCTGCTTTCGCTGATGGACCCCGAAGCCGGCGGCACACGCGGCGCGCCCAAATTCCCGCAAGCCGGCCTGCTGGAGTTCCTGGCGCGGGCAGGGGAGCGCACCGGCGATACCCGCTACCGCGACGCAGTGCTGCTCACGCTTCGCGCGATCGCGAGCGGCGGCATCTATGACCACATCGGCGGCGGCTTCGCCCGCTATTCGACCGACGCCCGCTGGCTGGCGCCGCATTTCGAGAAAATGCTCTACGACAACGGCCAGCTTCTCGCCCTGCTGGCCCACGCCTATCGCCTCACGGGCGAGCCGCTTTTCGCCCGCCGCATGGAAGGCACGGTCGCGTGGCTCACCCGCGAGATGCGCCAGCCGGAGGGCGGCTTCGCCGCCAGCCTCGACGCCGACTCCGACGGTCACGAAGGGCGCTTCTACATCTGGACGAAGGACGAAGTGCTCGCCGTACTAGGGCAGGACGAAGGCGACGCCTTTGCCGCCGCCTATGACATCACGCCGACCGGCAACTGGGAGGGCGTCTCCATTCCGAACCGGCTCGCCGCGCTCGCTGCCGGCACCGTGGACGAGGAAGACCGCTTCGCCGCGGCGCGCGCGAAGCTGCTCGCCCATCGCGAACGGCGGCCGCGACCGGCGCTCGATGACAAGCTCCTCGCCGACTGGAACGGCCTTGCCATCGCCGGTCTGGCCGAGGCCGCAATGGCGCTGGCGCGCACCGACTGGCTTGCCGACGCCGAACACGCCTACCGCCACGTGATGGACACCATGCGCCAGCACGGACGCCTCGCCCACGCCGCACGCGCCGGCCATTTCGTCTTCCCCGGCCTCGCCACCGACTACGCCGCGCTGATCAAGGCTGCACTGGCGCTCCACGACGCGACGTTCGCATCCGGCTACCTGGCCGACGCCGAGTCGCTCACGGCAACGCTTCGCCAATTCTATTGGGACTCGACAGACCCCGGATATTTCCTGACCGCCGCCGATGCCGAAGCCCTGATCGTGCGCCCGCGCTCGGCCACCGACGAGGCGACGCCGAGCGCCACCGCCCTCATGGCCGCAAACCTCGTGCGCCTGTGGCGACTGACCGGCAACGACGCCTACCGCGCCGATGCCGATGCGATCCTTACCGGGAGCGGCGGCGCGATCGCGAATAACCTGTTCGCGACGGTCGGTTTGCTCAACGCTCTCGACCTTCGCCTGCGGGCAACCGAGGTTGTGATCATCGCGCCCGAGGGCACAAACCCGACCGACCTGCTCGATGCGGTTGGAAGTGCGCCCTCGCATGTTCTCGTGCCGGCCATGCACGCCGACGGCGCCGCGCTGCCGGCCAGTCATCCCGCGTTCGGCAAGACCGCTGCTGGAGGCAAACCCACCGCGTACGTCTGCCGCGGCGAAACCTGCTCGCTTCCCGTCACCGACCGCGCAGCGCTCACCGCACTGCTCGTGCCTAGCGCCACACCTCGATGATTACGCCGAGCGCCGCCGCGGCGGCAGCCACGGCGACGAAGCTCAGCGCTGCCAGCACGACGACGGCGCGTCCGTCCGCGAAACACCAGTCGCGGCCATGG
>DASZQY010000315.1:0-8384 GCA_035549395.1 Bauldia sp. | reverse complement strand
GAGCCGGCGACGGCAACGACGTCGCCGAACGGCACGTGGCTCTCCGGGCGGGTGGCCAGCGAACGCAGGATGGCGGAGGCGCTGCCGGCCTCGACGGGCGCGTCCGCGGCATTCACCTTCTGCTCCACCCGCCGGCTCCCCGATTTGCCCAACGCCCGGAAGCGACACTAGACGGCCTTTGGCAATCTGGGCAATCGTCGCGGCAGGTGCTGTTGACGGCGCGCCGGGCGGCCGCCCATGCTCAAGGCGGCGCGGAGGGCGAAGAAAACATGATCCGGGTGGGTGGCAACGGGATCGCGGGCGCTGACGGCGATCCCTTCGCCTTTGCGCGGGCGCACCGCGAATTCGGCTACGGCGCGGCGTACTGTCCGCCGGTAGGCGTCGGAGACGCGCGGCGCCTCGCCGACATCGCGGCGGCCTTCGCGCGCGAAAACGTGACGATCGCCGAGGTCGGCATCTGGCGCAATCTGGTCACGCGGGACGCCGCCGTGCGCAAGGCGCACCGGGAATACGCCGCCGAGAAGCTCGCGGTCGCCGATGCGGTCGGGGCGAAATGCGCCGTCAGCTACATTGGCTCCTATGCGCCGGGGTCCGACTACGGGCCCGCGCCGGAGAACCTGACCGACGAGGCGTTCGACGACGCCGTCGAGGCGGCGCGCTACCTGATCGACGCGGTCAAGCCGAAGCGGGCGAAGTTCGCGCTGGAGATGGAGCAGTATTCGCTGCCCGACAGCGTCGACATGTACGTGAAGCTGATAAAGGCGATCGACCGCCCGGCGTTCGCAGCGCACGTCGATCCGGTCAATCTCGTGCTGACGCCACGCATCTACTTCGACACCGGCGCGCTGATCCGCGAGATCTTCGCCAAGCTCGGGGCGTGGATCGTGTCGTGCCACGCCAAGGACATCATCCTCCACCATCAGGCGGCCTTGCATTTCGATGAGATCATCATTGGCAAGGGCACGATGGATTATCGGGCGTTCCTGTCCGAACTGGACAGGCTCGGAGGCGACGTGCCGCTGATGATGGAGCACCTCGAGGACGCCGAATACGCTGCCGCGCGCGACCAGATCTTCAGGGTCGGGGACGAAATCGGCGTTGCTTTCGTCAATCGCGCACCGGCACCAAGGCGGACCTGAAAAGGTTACCCATCCGGCAGCATGGCTAACGGATGGTTACATGCGAAATGACGGAATGACAGTAATCCGCGCCGCCAAGCCTCGGTAATTGCGGTGATATTCGGGATTTGTCCCCAACTGCTGAAGGAAATTTTTAGAGAAATCGGTGAGGGTCCAATCGCGGATTTCGGCGACAAGCGGACCTCATGCTCAATCTTTCACGGCTCACGCTCAACGGACGGGCGGGCGACCTCCCTGCGGAAATCTACATTCCGCTGGTCGATTCGCTGTACCGTGAGACGCGCACGCTTTTCCTGGGGTCGCTCGCCGTCTCGCTCGCCGTGCTGCTGACGGCATGGAAGGACGGCAGCCCCTATCTCTACGCCTGCTGGGTGATCCTCGTCGTCATCGCGACGATCCGCGCCTACGCGATGAGCATCTACCTCAAGCGGCGGGGCAAGGTGACCACGGTCGCCGAGGCGCGGCGCTGGGAACACCGCTACGTGCTCGGCGCCGCCGGCTTCATGGGCATGCTCGGCGTGTGGTGCGTGGTGACCTTCCTGATCCCGAACGACGCCTTCATCCGCCTGGTCGGCGTGTGCTCGACGATCGCCTACATGATCGGCATCTCGGGCCGCAATTTCGGCAGCGCCCGCCTGGTCGCCGTGCTCATCCTCGTCGATGGCGTGCCGATCACGATCGCGCTGCTGCTGCCGGGCAACCTCTACTATACGATCTACGCCGTCCTGCTCGGCGCCTTCTTCATCAGCTTCAAGTTCATCTCCGACCGGCTGCGCAGCACGCTGCTCGATGCCGTGGTCTCGGCGCGCGACGTCAGCGTGCTGGCGACGCGCTTCGACACTGCGCTGAACAACATGCCGCATGGGCTGTGCATGTTCGATGCCGACCGGCGGGTGGTGGTGACCAACAAGCGGCTCGGCGAAATCCTCGGCCTGGCCGAGCCGCGCGACCGCAAGGGCCAGACCGTGCGCGAGTTCGTGCTCGACTGCGTCCAGGCGGGAAGCGTGCTGCGCTCCGAGATGGACCGTCTGGCGACCGACATCGAGAAGCGCCTCAAGGGCCTGGAGAGCAGGGGCTTCACGCTGGAGAAGCAGGACGGGCGCACGCTCAGCCTGACTTTCCAGGCGATGGCCAAGGGCGGCTCTGTCGTGCTGGTCGAGGACATTACCGAACGGAAATCGGCCGAGGCGCGCATCAGCCATCTGGCGCGCTACGATTCACTCACCGGACTGCCGAACCGCATGTTCATGCGCGAGCAGATGGAGAAGATCCTGGCTGCCGCCTCGAACGAACCGGTCGCGGTGATGTTCGTCGATCTCGACCAGTTCAAGCAGGTCAACGACACGCTCGGCCACCCGCGCGGCGACGTGCTGCTCAGGGCCGTGGCCGACCGGCTGCGCCACCTCATGCGCTCGACCGACCTCGTGGCGCGCTTCGGCGGCGACGAATTCGTCATCGTGCAGTCGCCGATCAGCGGCAGCGACGACGCCGCGGCGCTGGCGCGCCGCGTGGTGGCGGCGCTTTCCGACACCTACGAGGTCGACGGCCACCAGGTGGTGATCGGCGCCAGCGTCGGCATCGCCATGTCGCCGCGCGACGCGACATCGCCCGACCACCTGCTCAAGATCGCCGACATGGCGCTCTACTGGGCCAAGGCCGACCAGCGCGGAACGTGGCGCTTCTTCGAGCCGGACATGGACATTCGCGCCCATGCACGGCGCACGCTGGAGCTCGACCTCCGGAACGCGCTGGCGACCAACGCCTTCCAGGTGTTCTACCAGCCGCTGTTCGACCTCAAGAGCAAGCGCATCTCGACATGCGAGGCGCTGGTGCGCTGGCCGCATCCGCTGCGCGGCATGATCTCGCCGGGCGAGTTCATCCCGGTGGCGGAGGAGATGGGCCTCATCGTCGAGCTCGGCAAATGGGTCCTGACCGAGGCCTGCCGGACGTGCGCGACATGGCCGAGCGACGTGCGCGTCGCGGTCAACCTGTCGGCCAACCAGTTCCGCCGCGGCAACGTGGTGGAGACGATCAAGCACGCGCTTGCCGAGACCGGCCTCGACCCCAGCCGGCTCGAGATCGAGATCACCGAGTCGGTGCTGTTCCAGGACACGCGGGCAACGCGCGCCGTGCTGCACGAGCTGCGCGACTACGGGGTCCGGATTTCGCTGGACGATTTCGGCACCGGCTATTCGAGTCTGAGCTATCTGCAGAGCCTGCCGCTGAACAAGGTGAAGATCGACCGCTCGTTCCTCGAGGGCCTGGAGTCCGGCGAGCGCTCGCTGGTGCTGCTGCGCGGCATCGCGCGGCTGTCGGCAGACCTCGGCCTCTCGGTCACCGTCGAAGGTATCGAGACTGCCGAGCAGCTCGCGCTGATCGCAGCCGAGGACAGCGTGACGGAGGCACAGGGATGGCTGTTCGCGCCGGCGCTTCCGGCACGCGAGGTCAGCCTTCTGCTGGAAAACACGATCCCGCTGCTGGTCAACCGCGTCGCCTAGAGGGCCGCCAAGGCCGCGGCCTATCGGTAAGCCTTTCTGTCTCTTTCGGTTCTGCTGTCAGGCGGGTTCCACGCCGGCCCACCAGCGAAGTCATGTTGCGGGACAATATGACCGCCAGGCGCGCATAGCAGCCCGCGACGTTAACCAAGAATCAAGATTGAGGTGCGGGCAAAACCGCAGATTTGTGCCGAGGGTGTGACTACAATCACTCCCGTAACGTCAAATGTTAACCCTAACCCTTTACTTGCGTTAGCCATTCATTAACTCTGTCCTCGACCGGCGGGTCGCGTTGCGTCGAGGAGAATTTTGAATGGGTGCGCCACAGGTTGTGGCTCCGCTCAGTCTGGCGGAGCGCGCGCAGGCTTTGCTGCAGCGCACACAATACCGTCGGGCGGATACCGACGAAGACCGCGAAGCAATCTTCCGACTGCGCTACGAGGCGTATTTGCGCGAGGGCGCCATCAAGCCGACCTTCGCGCGCAGCTTCAGCGATCGCTACGACGACCTCGACAACGCGTGGAACGTCGGCCTCTATGTCGACGGCCGCCTGTGCAGCGCGATGCGCATCCATGTCGGCTCCCAGGACATGCGCGACATGGTGGCGACCGACGTGTTCGGCGAGTTCGTCGGGCCGCAACTCGACGCCGGCAGGGTCATCGTCGACCCGACGCGCTTCGTGGTCGATCCGCAGATGGCGCGCATCTACCCTGAACTGCCCTACCTCACCGTGCGCGTCGGCCACATGGCGGCGGAGCATTTCCAGGCGGACCTCGTGCTGGCGACCGTCAGGGCCGAGCACCAGGCCTTCTACAAACGCGTCTTCGGCCACGTCGTCATCTGTCCGCCGCGTGAATATCCGACGCTTATCAAGCCGCTCAGCCTGATGATGCTGGACTATCCATTGGAGCGCGAACGCATCCTCCGCCGCTACCCGTTCTTCGCCTCGACCGTGACCGAACGGACGGCGCTGTACGGCGAGCCGGTGCCGGATAACCGCAACCTCGTGCCGCTGCGGCAGGTCGCGCCTCTCGTCAGCTAGCCCCATCGCGCTATAGTCCGGTGGCATGCGGACGCAGCCAGCGTCCGACCGCTCATGTCACAGGACCGACCATGAAATACACACGTCTGGGCACCACCGGGACAACGGTATCGCGCATCTGCCTCGGCATGATGAGCTTCGGCAGCAAATCGCAGCGCGAGTGGGTGCTGGAGGAGGCCGACGCGCGCCCGCTGATCAAGAAAGCGATCGACCTCGGCATCACCTTCTTCGACACCGCCGACGTCTACTCGACCGGCGACAGCGAGGAGATCACCGGCCGGGCGCTCAAGGATTTCGGGCCGCCGCGCGAGGAGATCGTCGTGGCGACGAAGGTCAACGGCGCGATGGGCGAGGGGCCGAACATGCGTGGCCTGTCGCGAAAGCACATCCTGCAGGGCATCGACGCTTCGCTGAAGCGGCTGGGCATGGACTATGTCGACCTCTACCAGATCCACCGCTTCGATCCGCAGGTGCCGATCGAGGAAACGCTGGAGGCCCTGGACGACGTCGTGAAGGCTGGGAAGGCCCTCTACATCGGCGCTTCGTCGATGTTCGCGTGGCAGTTCGGCAAGATGCTCGCCACCCAGGAGCGGCTCGGACTGTCGCGGTTCGCCACCATGCAGGACCACTACAACCTGCTCTACCGCGAGGAGGAGCGCGAGATGCTGCCGCTGTGCCGGGCGGAAGGCATCGGCGCGATTCCGTGGAGCCCGCTCGCCCGCGGGCGCCTGACGCGGCCGCGCGAGCTTTCCGAGGCGACGCTGCGGGCCAAGACCGACATCTTCGGCCAGCAGCTCTACCGCTACGAGGGCGACGACGGCATCATCGACGCGGTGAGCGCCCTGGCCAAGAAGCATGGGGTCACGCATGCGCAGGTGGCGCTCGCCTGGCTGCTCGCGCAGCCCGTCGTCACGGCGCCGATCGTGGGCGCGACCAAGGCGCTCCACATTGAGGACGCAGTCGCGGCGCTCGATCTCACGCTCGACGATGGCGAGATGAAGATGCTAACGGAGCACTACCGTCCGCATCCCATCATGGGCCACCAGTAGAAGCCACGAGTACGTGCCCGCCAAACGCCGCATCATAATCGACACCGACCCCGGCCAGGACGACGCCGTCGCCATCCTGACCGCGCTCGCCTCGCCCGACGATTTCGAGATCCTGGGCATCGTAGCGGTCGCCGGCAACGCGCCGCTGGCGCATACCGAGCGCAACGCGCGGCGCATCGTCGAGCTGGCGGGACGGCAGGAGGTGCCGGTTTATGCCGGCTGTGCGCGGCCGATGGTTACGCGCGCCAGGATCGGCGGCGAGCACGTGCATGGCCGCACCGGGCTGGACGGCGCCGATCTGCCGGAGCCCAAGGTCGCGCTGCAGGGCGAGCACGGCGTCGATTTCATCATCGCGGCATTGCGTGCGGCCGAACCCGGCTCGGTCACGCTGTGCGCGCTCGGCCCGCTCACCAACATCGCCATGGCGCTGGTCAAGGCGCCCGACATCGCAGCCCACGTGCGCGAAGTGGTGATGATGGGCGGCGCCTACTTCGAGGTTGGCAACATCACGCCGGCGGCCGAGTTCAACATCTATGTCGATCCGGAAGCGGCCGACGTCGTGATGCAGAGCGGCATCCCGATCGTGATGTCGCCGCTCGACCTGACGCACCGGATGCTGACGACGCGAGAAAGGCTGGACGGTTTCCGCAAGCTCGGAAACCGTGCCGGCGCGGCCGTCGCCGGCTGGCTCGGCTTCTCGGAACGCTTCGATCTGGCGAAATACGGGTCGGACGGCGCGCCGCTGCACGATCCGACCGTGATGGCCTACCTGCTGAAGCCGGAGCTGTTCACCGGCAAAACGGTCAACGTGACAATCGAGATCAACAGTCCGCTCACCCTCGGCATGACGGTGACCGACTGGTGGCAGATCACCGAGCGGCCGCGCAACGTGCTCTACCTGCGCGACGGCGACGCGGAAGGCTTCTACGGACTGCTCCGCGAACGCCTGGCGCGGCTGCCTTAGCGCCGCCGGCCCTCCCGGCGGCCGCGGCGGCGGGCTATGGTGACGCGGCTCTCGCCCGCGCTGATTCTCCCCGCCATTCATGATCCAAGGCGTTCTTATCGGGTTCCTGTCGTACGCGCTGTATTCCAGCGGCGACGCGGTGGCGAAAGCGCTGGGCGCCTCGCTGTCGGTCTTCGAGGTGATGTTCCTGCTCACCCTGTTTTCGCTGGTCACCATTCCCCTGGCGAAGCCGCGCGAAGAAGAGTGGCGCGACGTCTTTCGCCTGCAGCGTCCGGTGCTGGTGTGGGTTCGCAACATCGCGGCGGTCGCGGCCAACCTGTTCGGGATATACAGCTTCACCGTGCTGCCGCTGGCCGAGGCGTACTCGCTGATCTTCCTCATGCCGGCGTTCGTGACGATCGTCTCGATCCCGGTTCTGGGCGAGAAGGTGGGCTGGCGGCGCTGGCTGGCCGTGACGATCGGCTTCATCGGCGTGCTGCTGGTGGTGCGCCCGGGTTTTCGCGAGCTGAACGCGGGCCATCTGGCCGCCGTCCTGTCGGCGGCGATGTCCGCGGTCTCGCTGCTGACGCTACGCATGATGGGGCAGGCGGAGAAGCGCATCTCGCTGCTCACCACGCTTTACCTTTCGGCGCTGGTGATCAACGGCGTGCTGATGCTGCCGCACCTCAGGCTGCCGACGTGGCATGAGCTCGGCCTTTCCGTGATCGGCGGCTTCTTCGCCGGCGGCGGCAACACCTTCATCCTGCTCGCCACGCGCCTGGTGCCCGCCAACCGCGTCGCGCCGACGCAGTACAGCCAGATCCTGTGGGCGGTGATCTTCGGGGCACTGTTCTTCGGCGATTTTCCCGACCCGATCGCCTTCGCGGGCATGGCGCTGGTTGTCGTCTCCGGCCTGATAACGCTGGCGCGCGAGGAGAAACTGCACGGCTGGTGGCGCAAGACGCCGCTGCTCCGCGACCGCTCCTAGCGCAGCCTGGAGGCACTCCAAAGCGGCCGCTGGTGGCTTGACGGAGTGGGGGTAGAGGGCCAGTTGTGGTCGTGTTCGGGCCAACGGCGGGAACTTGAGAGGCGACGATGCTGACGACGCGAGGGTTCCTTGGCCGCCGCCTGGCGCCGGAAGACGCGGTGCGGCTGCCGCCGGGGCAGTACAAGGAAACCGGATTTCCCGTGCTTTCGGCCGGCCCGACGCCGCGCATCACCCACGACGACTGGAAGTTCACGCTGAAGATCGGCCCGAAGGCCGTGAAGACGTGGGGCTGGAACGAGTTCAACGCGCTGCCGCAGACCAAGCTGCACAAGGACATTCACTGCGTCACCAAGTGGAGCAAGTTCGACACCAACTGGAGCGGGGTGACGATCGAGGACATCCTGGCCGATGCCGAGATCGAGCCGGCGACGGCCTACATGCTGGCCTATTCCTTCGACGGCTACACCACCAACGTGCCGTACAAGGACCTGACCGGCGAGCAGGCGATGGTAGCCACCGCCTACGAGGGGGCGCCGATCGCGCCCGACCACGGCGGGCCGGCGCGGCTGCTCGTGCCGCACCTCTATTTCTGGAAATCGGCGAAGTGGATCAACGCGCTCCAGTTCACCACCAAGGACGAGCCGGGCTTCTGGGAGCTGCGCGGCTATCACATCTACGGCGACCCCTGGAAAGAACAGCGGTTTACCGGCGACCCATAAGCGAGTTTC
>DASZQY010000314.1:0-2168 GCA_035549395.1 Bauldia sp. | reverse complement strand
GCGGCTGTTGAGGATCTGCGTGTAGCCGTAGGGCGTCGCCTTGTAGCCGCCGTTGGCGAAGGCGGCGTAGGCGCCCGCCATGTCGATGACCTTCACCTCGGAGGAGCCAAGCGGCAGCGAGCGCGTGATCCTGAGCTCGCTGGTGATGCCCATGCGGTGCGCGGTATCGACGATCTTGTCGCGGCCGATCGCCTGGGCCAGGCGCACCGGAATGATGTTGATGGAGTTGACCAGCGCCGTGGTGATGGTGATCGGACCGAGGAAGTGCCCGGAAAAATCCGACGGGCACCAGTCGCCGAGACAGATCGGCTCATCGGGCACGATGCTCTGCGGGTTGAAGCCATTGGCCATGGCGGTGGCGTAGACGAACGGCTTGAACGAGGAGCCCGGCTGGCGGAGGGCGTCGGTGGCGCGGTTGAACTGGCTCTCGCCGTAGTCGCGGCCGCCGACCATGGCGCGCACCGCGCCATCCGTATCGACGCCGACCAGCGCCGCCTGCTTGACGAAATAGGAGGGGCCATACTGGCGCAGCGTATCCTCGATGGCGTTCTCCGCCGCCTTCTGCATGCCCATGTCGATGGTGGTGCGCACGGTGAGGACGCGGTTATCGCCGATGTCGGCGTTCTTCACCTGCTCGAAGGCCCAGTCGAGGAAATAATCCGGCGAGCCCGAGGCGGCGGTGTGCTCGATGACGTCGGCGGGATGGCGACGGGCGCCGACCACCTGGCCCTCGGTCATGAAGCCGGCCTGCACCATGTTGGTCAGCACCTCGTTGGCGCGGGCGCGCGCCGCCGGCAGGTTGACGTGCGGGGCATACTTGGTCGGCGCCTTGAACAGTCCGGCGAGCAGGGCCGACTCGGCGAGGTTCACGTCGCGCACCGACTTGCCGAAATAGAACTGCGAGGCCGCCTCGACGCCGAAGGCGCCGCCGCCCATGTAGGCGCGGTCAAGGTAGAGCTTCAGGATCTCCTGCTTGGAGAGGTTGGCTTCCAGCCAGACGGCGAGGAACGCCTCCTTGATCTTGCGGTCGATGGTGCGCTCGTTGGACAGGAACAGGTTCTTGGCGAGCTGCTGCGAAAGCGACGAGCCGCCCTGGACCACGGCGTTGGCGCGCAGGTTTTCGACCAGTGCGCGCAGCGTGCCGGGAACGTCGATGCCGAAATGGTCGAAGAAGCGCCGGTCTTCGGTGGCGATCACCGCCTTGATCAGCGTGTCCGGCATCTCGTCGAGCGGCACGGCGTCGGAGGTCTTCAGGCCGCGTGTGCCGATGACGTTGCCGTAGCGGTCAAGGAACGTGACCGCGAGATCGCCGCGCGCGCGCCAGTCTCCCTTGGTCGCCTGGAAGGCGGGAAGCGCGAAGGCAAGCAGCACGACGGCGAGCGCAGCGAACAAGGTTACGGCGTCGCCGACGATCTCGAAAAACAGGCGTGTCCACCCGGTGACGCGGAAGCGGCGCATGAACAGGGAGAAGGCGACGAACCCGCCGGCGATGGCGCGGCCGATGCGGAACAGCGTGGAATCGATCCACGCGTCGACCTCGATCGGCCGAATCCGTCGCTTCGGCTTGTTGCTCTGGAAGGGATCGTGCACGGGCCTCTCCGCTGTGGCGCGAGGATAAGCAAGACGGGGTGACAGCGGAAGGCGGCAAAAGGCGTTGGCGGGCGCCTTGAATCGCAAGGGCCGGGTACGGCCGCTTTCGCTATTTGGCGGCCGGAGCGGGCTGACGTAGCCTGCCGCGGCGCGATCCTGGGAGGATACGACCGTGCCGAACTTTCCGATCATCGACAGCCATATCCATCTCGCCGACCCTGACCGCCTGAGCTACCCGTGGATGGCCGGCGCACCGCAGTTGCGCCGGCATGTGGTGCCTGCCGATCTCAAGGCGGCCGCGGCACCCGTGACGGTCGAATCGCTGGTGTTCGTCGAGGTTGACGTCGCCGACGGCCAGCAGGTCGCCGAGGCGCGCTGGGTTGACGCGATGGCCTCTTCGCCGAAACCCGGCGAACCGAAAGTGGCGGCCGTCGTCGCCTCCCTGCCGCTGGAGCGCGGCACGGCAATAAGGAGCGACCTCGATCAGCTTCTGGCCCTGAAGTCGCTGCGCAGCATCCGCCGGCTGATCCAGAACCAGCCCGACCCCGACTTCTGCATCAGGCCGGATTTCATCGCCG
>DASZQY010000313.1:0-5309 GCA_035549395.1 Bauldia sp. | reverse complement strand
GGGCCCGTATGCCGGCCTCGAAGGTGGCTACGGCTGGGCCACGCCCGGCGGTGGCTGGGAGGGTGGTGGCTACTTTGGCTACAACGTCCAGACCAACCAGCACTTCGTGGTTGGCATCGAAGGCGATGTCATGGGGGCCGGCAAAAACGGCACCAACAGCTTCAGCGACGATGTGCACAACAACTGGGACGCGACGCTGCGTGGCCGCGTTGGCTATGCGTGGGACAAGTTCATGGTCTACGGCACCGGCGGTGTCGCCGTCGGCGGCCTGAAATCGACCTCGGCTGCAGAGTCCACGACCAAGACCGGCTGGACGGCCGGCCTGGGCATTGAGGCGGCGGTGACCAACAACGTCACCACGCGCCTCGAGTATCGCCACACCGACCTCGGCACGTTCCCGAGCGGCGAAGGCAAATACACGTCGAACGACATCCTGGTGGGTGTCGGCTTCAAGTTCTGATCTTACTGGCCCGACCTCGAAGTCCTGATCGAACGGCCAAGAGTGCCCCGTCGCGACCCCCGCGGCGGGGCACTTCCTTTTTCGGGAACCGAGATTGCCGCCGCTACTGCGGGCGGATCGAGCGGCAGAGTGCGTCGTAGACGCGCCACGGATCATGGCCGGCAACGCAGGAATCGACATGCCAGCCGAGGCCGAACGCGGCGAGGTAAGGCCCCTCGATGACATAGACCGCCTCGGCCTTGTGGCCGTCGGTCAGCCATGCGGTGGCGCTGCAGAAGCGGCGGTCCACACGGCCGTGCCACGGCGTGCCGACGCCTGTCTGGCGCGGGTTGCTCAGGCTGGCGATGGTGACGCCGGAGTGGACGATGCGAGCGTCCTGGTAGGCGAACTTCTCGATGACCTTGGCGCCGACCAGCGTGTCCGAGCACGACGGAGCGTTCGAGCCGAAGCCGTAGGCCGGACCGTAGCTGCCGTAATCGGCGGCCATGGCGTTGCCGCCCATGGCGAGGGTGACAACCAGAACGCTGGTGAGAGTCCGCAGCATGGCAGTTCTCCTCGCGCGATTCGTCCGTCTGATCCGGGAAAATGTGGCCCACGCGCCGGGCGGTCAACGAATCCTAGCCGGAAATCGATTCACGAAAGGTTACGGCCAGCCTATTCGCCGGCGATTTCATCGAGCGCGAAATCGGCGCCATCCCCCTGACGAAGCAGGGGAACCAGACCGGAAAGCAGGGTCTCCAGCGTGTCGGCGAACTGCCACGGCGGATTGCAGACGACGAGCCCGGTGCCGTTGAAGGTGCCGGCACTATCGCGGTCCCGGATCGTCAGTTCGGCGCGGAGCAGGCGGCGCACGCCGCTCTTGGCGAGGCCGATGCGGAAGGCATCGACCGCGGGGAGATCCTTGACCGGATACCAGAGGGCATAGATGCCGGTCGGCCACTTGCGGTAAGCGGCGAGGAAGCCCTCCAGCATCGTCGTGAATTCGCCGCGCTCCTCGAACGGCGGATCGACAAGCACGAGGCCGCGGCGCTCCTTGGGCGGGACGAAGGCGCCGAGCGCCAGCCAGCCATCCAGCGCGATGGTGCGGACCTGGATGTCGTCGGCGAATTCGGCTTCCAGCACGGCGGTGTCCTCGGGATGCAGCTCGACCGCCGTCAGCCGATCCTGCCGGCGGAAAAGATGGCGCGCGATCCATGGCGAGCCGGGATAGCGGGTGAGGGGAGCCGGCTCGGCGGCGTTGTTTGCCGCCGCCACGGCGGACAGGTAAGGCGCGAGCAGCGGTTCCAGCGCCGGTGTGCGCGCCGCGCCCCACAGGCGGCCGATGCCCTGATGCCATTCGCCGGTGCGCGCAGCCTCGCTGGCGGTGAGGTCGTAGAGGCCGACACCGGCGTGGGTGTCAATGACGCGGAAGGCGGTGTCCTTCGCCTTCAGCCGCTCGATCAGCAGGGCGAGGACCGCGTGCTTGACGACATCGGCGAAGTTGCCGGCGTGGAAGGCGTGGCGGTAGTTCACGACGACCCGCCGGCCACCATCGCCAGCGCCTTCGGGTAGAGCTTGTGCTCCTCGATGAGCACGCGGGCGGCCAGCGTCTCCGGTGTGTCGCCCGGCAGCACCGGCACCTCGGCCTGCGCGATGACCGGGCCTTCGTCCACGCCGGCGGTGACGTAGTGGACGGTGCAGCCGTGGCGGCTCATGCCGGCGGCGAGCGCGCGGCCGTGGGTATCGAGGCCGGGGAAGGCGGGCAGCAGCGACGGGTGGATGTTGATGAGGCGGCCCGCCCAACGCTGCACGAAGCCCGCCGACAGGATGCGCATGAAGCCGGCAAGGGCGACGATGTCGATGTCGGCGGCGTCGAGGGCGCGATTGATCTCGGCCTCCATCGCGGGCTTGTCCTTCGCCGTTGCGGCGATGGCGGGGATACCGGCGCCGCGGGCGATGGCGAGACCGCCGGCGTCGGCCTTGTTGGCGACGACGAGCACGATCTCGGCCGGATAGTCGGGCGCCTTCGCGGCTTCGATCAGCGCCGCCATGTTCGAGCCGCGACCGGAGATCAGCACGGCGACGCGCTTGCGCGCCACGTCAGCCGTTCCCGAGATCGAGGCGGCCGTCGTAGAGGACGCCGCCGGCCATGTGGGATTCGATGGTGCCGATCCTCGTGACGGTTTCGCCGCTGGCCGCGAGGCTGTTCGCGACCGCGTCGGCTTCGCCAGGCGCGACGACGACCGCCATGCCGACGCCGCAGTTGAAGGCGCGCAGCATCTCGGCCTCCTCGATCATGCCGCGGGCGGCCAGCCACTGGAACACCGCGGGTAGCGCGATAGCCGAAAGGTCGATGCGCGCCGCCAAGCCGGGCGGCAACACGCGCGGCAGGTTCTCGGTGATGCCGCCGCCGGTGATGTGCGCCATCGCCTTCACCGCGCCGGTCTCGCGGATCGCGGCGAGCAGCGGCTTGACGTAGATGCGGGTCGGCGTGAGCAGGGCCTCGCCCAGCGAACGCGACCGGTCGAACGGCGCCGGATCGGCGTAGGCGACGCCGCTCTCGGCAGCAAGCTTGCGCACCAGCGAGTAGCCGTTGGAATGGACGCCGGAGGAAGCGAGCGCCAGCACGACGTCGCCCGGTGCAATATCGGGGCGTGGCAGCACCGCGTCGCGCTCCACCGCGCCGACGGCAAAGCCGGCCAAATCGAAGTCGCCGCCGGAATAGAGGCCGGGCATCTCGGCGGTCTCGCCGCCGATCAGCGCGCAGCCGGAGATGCGGCAGCCTTCCGCGATCCCGCCGACAATGCGCGCGCCGAGCGCGGGGTCGAGTTTGCCGGTGGCGTAATAGTCGAGGAAGAAGAGGGGCTCGGCGCCCTGGACGACGAGGTCGTTCACCGACATTGCCACGAGGTCGATACCGATCGTGTCGAGGATGCCGGTGTCGATGGCGATCTTGAGCTTGGTCCCGACGCCGTCGGTGGCAGCAACCAGCACAGGGTCGCGGTAGCCGGTGGCCTTGAGGTCGAATAGCCCGCCAAAGCCACCGATCTCGGAGTCCGCTCCCGGCCGGCGGGTCGCCCGGACCAGAGGTTTGATTGCCTGCACGAGCGCATTCCCGGCGTCGATCGAAACGCCGGCGTCGGCGTAGGCGACGGGACGCCGGTTGCGCCTTGCCTCCTCGGCCAATGCCTTACCCTCCCGAGATTCGCCCGTTGTGCGGTGCATACAAGGAGCAAGCAGACCGGGAATGCAAGGCGGGGCGCAAGACGGGCGGGGGGATTCCCCCGCTTGGCTTTGCCGTCGTGCGGTGCCATTAAAACAGGCAATGCGCGACGGACGGCCGCCTCATTGACCCTGCCCAACCTCATCACGATCGGCCGGCTGCTGCTGGTGCCGCTGATCATATGGTTCATCGTTGCCGACGAGCCGCTGGCCGCGTTCATCGTGCTGCTGGTTGCCGGGATCAGCGACGGTGTCGACGGCTTCATCGCGCGCAATTTCGACCTGCGCTCCGACCTCGGGACGTATCTCGACCCCGTGGCCGACAAGGCGCTGCTGGTCTCGGTATACGTCACGCTGGCGATTGTCGCGGCCATCCCCGTCTGGCTCACCATTCTCATCGTCAGCCGCGACGTGCTGATCGTGGGTGCGGTGGTTTTGTCGTGGATGCTGAGCGCGCCGACCGGCGTGCGGCCGCTCGCCATCTCCAAGGTCAATACCGTAGCCCAGATCATTCTGGCGGTCGCTGTCCTGGGCAGCCTCGGTTTCGACTTCAATCTCGGCTGGCTGCAGCCTGTGCTGGTCTATGCCGTCGCCGTGCTGACCGTGGCATCGGCGGCGATGTACCTCGTGGACTGGATCCGCCATATGGGGACCACGGAGGCCGCATCTTCCCCACCGAGCGGCGACGGCGCACGGAAGACTCCGAGCTGACGCGCGCCGTGCCCAACCGCAAGCCGCCGCCGGCGCAGCAACTGCCGCTCAGTCTTCCACACCGCGCGGAAATGACCCGCGATGCTTTCCTGGTCGGCGAGGCGAACGCGCGCGCCATCGCGCTGGTCGATGCCTGGCCCGAGTGGCCGCAGCCGGCCGTGCTGCTGGCCGGGCCGGGCGGCTCCGGCAAGACCCATGTCGTGGAGATATGGCGGGTGCTGGCGAATGCGACCGTGATCCCGGCGCGCAATCTGGACGACAGCGGCATCGCGGCGCTGGTTGGAGCGGGTCCGGTGGCGGTGGAAGATCTGCACGCTGGGCCATTCGACGAGGCCGCGCTGTTCCACCTGCTCAACCTTGCAGCCGAGCGCGGCATGCCGATGCTGCTGACGAGCCGGGCCTGGCCGTCGGCGCTGCCAGTAAGGCTGGCCGACCTCGCCTCGCGGCTTCGCGCCGCGCGTCTGGTCGAGATCGGCGAGCCGGACGACGATCTCCGCCGCCGGGTGCTGGTCAAGCTTTTCGCCGACCGCCAGCTGGCTGTCGAAGCGGCGGTGATGGACTACATCCTCCTCCACATGGAACGTTCGCTCGAGGCTGCGAACCGGGTGGTCGAGGAGATCGATCGTGAGGCGCTCGCCGCGGGCGCGCCGGTTACGCGCCGACTGGCGGCCGCCGCGATGGTGCGTCTGGCGGAAGGCGCCCCGGATTAGGGCATAACCCCTCACCCCATTCGCCTAATTCGCTGCGCTCACAAGGCCCCACGGCCCCCCTCCCTATGGGCGAGGGGAATTGCAGCCTAAGCCGCCGTCGCCTCGGCGGGCCGCCCGTTGCGCAGTCGTGCGAGCAGGATCGGCACGATCAGCAGATAGAGCAGCGCGCCCACGATCCACACCGTGCCAAGCCAGATGCCGGCGGACGCTGCGTAAATGCTCGTGCC
>DASZQY010000312.1:0-23570 GCA_035549395.1 Bauldia sp. | reverse complement strand
CGGCATGGTCTGGCTGACCTTCGGTCTCGCCCCCGGCTTCGCCTCCGATCCGGCGAAGTTCGATCTCGCCGTCCTCCTCGGGCGCATCTCGTTTCCCTATCTCTTCCTGATCTCCATCGTCTCGCTGCTGTCGGGGGCGCTCAACGGCGTCGGCAAGTTTGCCGCCGCTGCGTTCTCTCCGTCGCTGCTCAACGCGGTGCTCATCGCAGCCCTCGTCTTCATCTACTTTTCCGGAGAGATCGGCACGGAATCGGCCGGCATCTGGCTGACCTCCTCGATCACGATTGGCGGCGTCATCCAGCTCGCCGTGCTGTGGTGGGTGTGTCGGCGCGCGGGTCTGAAGATGCGTCTGCGCCTGCCGCGCTGGACGCCGGGCCTGAAGCGGCTGACCTGGCTGGCGGGCCCGTCGATCCTTGCCGGCGGCGTTACCCAGATCAACATCGTCGTTGGCACCATCATTGCCTCGCTCGAGCCGGGTGCGGTCTCGTGGCTTTATTATGCCGACCGGCTCTACCAGCTGCCGCTGGGCATCGTCGGCATTGCGGTCGGCATCGTGCTGCTGCCCGATCTTGCGAGCGCGCTCCAGGCCAAGCGGCAGGATCTCGTCGATCATGCCCAGAACCGTGCGATCGAGTTTGCCGCGGCGCTCACGTTGCCGGCGACCGTCGCGCTCCTGGTCATTCCGACGCCGATCATCGCCGTTCTGTTCGAGCGCGGCGCCTTCACCGCCGCCGATACCGCCGCGACCGCTCCGGCGCTCGCCGCTTATGCCGCCGGCCTGCCCGCTTTCGTCGCGATCAAGGTCCTGCAGCCCAGCTTCTTTGCCCGCGAGGATACCTCCACCCCGATGTGGTCGGGCGCCGTGTCGATGATCGTCAACGTCGTTGCCGCTTTCGGCCTGTTCTATTTCTTCGGCCACGTCGGCATCGCCGCCGCCACTTCGATCGCCGCGTGGGTGAACACGGTGATCCTCGCCTGGGTGCTGCACGCCCGCGGCCATCTCAATGCCGACCGGGTTTTGCGCCGCCGCCTGCCGCTGCTTGCGCTCGCCTCGGTCCTGATGGGCGTCGTCGTCTACGCCGCCGCGTGGTTCTTCGCGCCCTGGCTGCTCGCCGAGCGGCTGATGGTGCGCGCCGCCATCATGGTCGCGCTGGTCGTCATCGGCATCGTCTTCTTCGCGGCTTTCATCCACGCGGTGCGCATCGTCGACATCCGCCGCGTCATCGTCGCCATGCTGCCATGGGGCCACGACGCCGTCTGAGGCTTGCGCCGGTCCGCCTCGCGCCCTATTGAACCGCCGGCCTTTCCCGGGATTTTCAGACAATGACCGATTTCGCCCCGCGCGTGTTTTCCGGCGTGCAGCCGACCGGCAACCTGCACCTCGGCAACTACCTTGGCGCCATCAAGCGCTTCGTCGAGCTGCAGCGCGCCTACCAGTGCATTTACTGCGTCGTCGATCTGCACGCGATCACGGTGCCGATGTCGGTGTGGGGTGGTCCCGCCGAGCTGACCAACGCCACGCGCCAGGTTGCCGCCGCTTTCATCGCGGCCGGCATCGACCCGAAGAAGCACATCGTCTTCAACCAGAGCCAGGTCGCCGCCCATGCCGAGCTGACCTGGGTGTTCAATTGCGTCGCCCGCCTCGGCTGGCTGAACCGCATGACGCAGTTCAAGGAAAAAGCCGGCAAGGACCGTGAGAACGCATCGATCGGGCTCTATGACTATCCCGTGCTGATGGCCGCTGACATCCTGGCCTACAAGGCGACCCACGTCCCGGTCGGCGACGACCAGAAGCAGCATCTCGAGCTCTGCCGCGACATCGCGATCAAGTTCAACAACGACTTCGCCGAGTCGATTGCCGCGCATGGTTTCGGCGATCAGTTCTTTCCGGTCACCGAGCCGGTCATCGCCGGCGAGGCGACGCGCGTCATGTCGCTCCGCGACGGGTCGAAGAAGATGTCGAAGTCGGATGCTTCCGACTATTCACGCATCAACCTGACCGACGACGCTGACACCATCGCGCTCAAGCTGAAGAAGGCGAAGACCGATCCCGAGCCGCTGCCCTCCGAGGTCGCCGGGCTGAAGGCCCGCCCCGAGGCCGACAACCTCGTCGGCATCTACGCGGCGCTTTCCGATATGTCGCGCGAGGACGTTCTCAGCGAATACGGCGGCGCGCAGTTCTCTGCCTTCAAGCCGGCGCTCGCCGATCTTGCCGTGGAGAAGCTCGCGCCGATCGCCGCCGAGATGCGTCGTCTGCTCGCCGATCCGGCCCACCTCGATGGCATCCTGGCCGATGGCGCCGGGCGTGCCGCGGCGATCGCTGGTCCGGTCATCGACGGCATGAAGGACGTCGTCGGCTTCATCCGGCGTAAGTAGCGAATAGCGCCGGCCGCGTGCCTGTGGCAGCATTGCCGGCATGGTAGTGAAGCGCCGCAGCGGCGAAGCCGGGCATCGCCGCAAGTTTCTCGTGGTCATCGACGACACGCCCGAGTGCGAGCGCGCGGTGCGCTTCGCTGCCCGTCGTGCCGAGCACACCGGCGGTGCCGTCGTCCTGCTCTACGTCATCGGCCCGCCCGATCCGCAGAGTTGGGCGGGCGTGGAATCGATCATGCGCGCGGAGGCAATGGAGGCGGCCGAAGCCGCGCTCGGTCGCGTCGCCGATCGCGTGCGCGCGTGGAGTTCTGTCGAGCCGGAAATGGTTATCCGTGAAGGCGTGCGTTCGGACGAGATCGTCAAGCTGATCGAGGCCGACGAGGACATCGCCATTCTGGTCCTGGCCGCGGGCACCTCGAAGGAAGGGCCCGGGCCGTTGGTCAGTGCGCTGGCCGGCAAGGCGGCCGGCACGTTTCCGGTGCCGATCACGATCGTTCCGGGTCATCTCGACGATGACGCCCTGGCGGCGATCACCTGAACGCTGCTTGATGGCGGGCCGGCCGCGTTCTAGCTACTGTTGCAGGAAGTTCTTCTCCGCCCGCTATCGGCTTCGTCCATGAACCGGGGAGGTTCGTGATGGAATTCGAGACCGCCATGTCGCTCGTCGGCTTAGCCGGCTCAGCATTGATCATCGTCGCCTATTTCTTCAATCAGCAGGGCTGGATGTCGTCAACCGGCCCGCGCTTTCTCGTGCTCAACCTGTGCGGTTCGGGGCTGATCCTGGTGTCGCTCTACTACCAGTGGAACCTGCCCTCAGTGGTGATCGAATCGTTCTGGGCGGCGATCAGCCTCTACGGGCTGGTCCTGCAGACCTTCCGCCGCACCGCTTGATGTGAGGGCTCCTCCGGCCTAAATCCTTGGCCGGACATGTTTCCGAAGGCTGATGCTCATGTTTATCCAGACCGAGACCACGCCCAACCCGGCGAGCCTCAAGTTCCTGCCCGGCCGCGACGTGCTCGGCGCCGGCACCGCCGAATACCGAACGGCTGACGAGGCTGGAGAATCGCCGCTCGCCGCCCGTCTTTTCGGCGTCGAGGGTGTTGGCGGCGTCTTCCTGGGCAGCGATTTCGTCACGGTTACCAAGGCAGCCGGCGAGTGGCAGCACCTGAAGCCGGCGGTGCTGGGCGCGATCATGGAGCATTTCATGTCGGGCATGCCGGTAGTGCGGCAGGCTCCGGCTGAGGACGCCGGCGGCGAATTCTTCGATCCGGCCGACGCCGAGACGGTCGCCGCCATCAAGGAACTGATCGAGACGCGCGTGCGCCCGGCCGTTGCCAACGACGGCGGCGACATCACCTTCCGCGGCTTCCGCGATGGCATCGTCTTTCTCAACATGCGCGGTTCGTGCGCCGGCTGCCCGTCGTCTACCGCGACGCTGAAGCACGGCATCGAGAACCTGCTCCGCCACTTCGTGCCCGAGGTCCAGGGCATCGAGGAAGCTGCGGCGTAGATACGCCTGCGGGGGATGCGCCTCCTCGCCATCGACACCGCCTGGGAAGCCTCGTCCGTGGCCGTGATGGACGGCGAGCGGATGGTTGTCCGTTCCGAGAATATCGGGCGCGGCCATGCCGAAATTCTGATGCGCCAGATCGAAGCCGCGATGGCCGCTGCCGCGCTCGCCGTCGCTGATCTCGATCGCATTGCCGTGACCGTCGGGCCTGGATCGTTCACCGGCTTGCGCATCGGCATTGCTGCCGCCCGCGGCATCGCGCTCGTCACCGGCAAGCCGGCGATCGGCGTCGGCGTGCTCGCAGCTCACGCGGCCGAGGTTCGGCAGACTGCTCCCGTGGCGGTCCTGGCGGTGCTTGCTGCCGGCCGCGGCGAGCTCTACGGCCAGCGCTTCGCTGCCGATGGCACGCCGCTCGACGAGCCGCACGCTGCCCCGCCCGAGGTCTTCGCCGCAAACCTTGACCGCGGCGAAGTCCTCGCCGGCTCGGGGGCCGATCTCGTGATCGCAGCGCTGCCCATGGACGAGAAGCCGCGGGTTGCTCACCGCCGTTCATCGCCCGATGTCTCGGCGCTCGCCCGCCTGGCGGCGCTTGCTCCCGCATCGGCTTCGCCGCCGCGTCCGCTCTACATCCGGCCCCCCGACGCCCGGCCGCAGGATGCTGCCCGGATCGCGCGGCGATGATCGCGCTCTTTGCTCGCCCCTTCGTCGATGGCGCCAGGCCGGCGGAAGCGGAGGATCTCGCCGCCATCCATCGCAGCGCCTTCCGCCGCACCTGGAGTGCGCACGATCTGGCAGCCATGATGAGCGACCCGTCCATTTTCGTGCTGGCGCTGCGCCTCCAGACCATGACCGGAACCCGCCGCGTTGCAGGTTTCGTCGTCGTGCGTTTCGCAGCCGACGAGGCCGAGATTCTCACCATCGCGGTGGATCCGAAGCAGCGCCGCAAGGGCTATGGCCGCATGCTGATGGAGGACGTCATCCGCCGTCTATATCGCGAACGCATCGCGGCGCTTTTCCTGGAGGTCGAGCGCACCAACCAGGCGGCGCTGCGCCTTTACCAGCGCCTCGGCTTCAAGACGGTGGGCGAGCGCGGCCAGTATTACGCCGACCCCGCCGGTGGCGACGGCAGCGCGCTGGTCATGCGCCTGGCGGTTCGCTAAGCGCCGCGTCTGCGCTAGGGTACTGGCAATGACCGAGCAGAAGAGCCCCAGCCTCGAAGAGCTGTGCATCGCCAAGGGCATGCGCATGACCGAGCAGCGCCGCGTCATCGCCCGCGTGCTGGAGGCTGCGACCGATCATCCCGACGTCGAGGAGCTCTACCGGCGCGCTTCCGCGATTGACCCGAAGATATCGATTGCCACGGTCTACCGCACGGTGAAGCTGTTCGAGGACGCCGGCGTGATTGCCCGCCACGATTTCGGCGCCGGCCGCAGCCGCTATGAGCCGATTCCCGATGAACACCACGATCACCTGATCGACCTCCGCACCGGGCAGGTGATCGAGTTCCGCGACGAGGAGATCGAACGGCTTCAGCAGGCCATGGCCGAGCGGCTCGGGTTCCGCCTCGTCGACCACCGGCTGGAGCTCTATGGCGTGCCCCTCAAGGACGATAAAACCCGCAAGGAATAAGGGCTTTCGACCCCTGTCACGCTCTGGCCATCCCGCGGGCGCTATTCTCTCCGGCGCCAAAAGCCGGTAAAGGACCTGTCACGGGATCGGGCGGGGCCGTAAGGGGCGCTGCTGGCGGATTTGATGACTGGAACGGGCGAGGAACTGAAGAAAGTCTTCATCAGGACGTACGGCTGCCAGATGAACGTCTACGATTCCGAAAGGATGACGGACGCGCTGGCGGCTGCCGGCTATGCGCCGGTCACGGCGCCCGAATCTGCCGATCTGATCCTGCTCAACACCTGCCACATCCGCGAGAAGGCCGCCGAGAAGGTCTACTCGGAGATCGGCCGCATGAACGAGCTCAAGGTCGCGGCCGCCGCCGAGGGGCGTTCGGTGCTGATTGGCGTCGCTGGCTGCGTGGCACAGGCCGAGGGCGAGGAAATCGTGCGCCGCGCCAAGGCCGTCGATATCGTCGTCGGCCCGCAGTCCTATCACCGCCTGCCCGAGCTGGTGCGTGCCGCCCGCCCGCATCATCCCGCCGTCGAAACCGAGTTCGACACCAGCGGCAAGTTCGCCGCGCTTGCAAGAGCCACAGCGGGCCGCAGGCCCGACCGGGAAGCCCGAACAAGAGGCGAGGAGGGCCGCAGGCCCGACCGGGAAACAAAAAGACCGGTGGCCGCGTTCCTCACCGTGCAGGAAGGGTGCGACAAGTTCTGCACCTTCTGCGTCGTGCCTTACACGCGTGGTGCCGAGGTGTCGCGCTCAGCCGATGCCATCATCGCGGAGGCGACGCGGCTTGCCGGCGAGGGCGTGCGCGAACTCACCTTGCTCGGCCAGAACGTCAATGCCTGGCACGGCGCCGGCACGGACGGGAACGAGTGGGGGCTCGGCGCGCTGCTCTTTCGCCTCGCCGAGATTCCGGGCATCGACCGCCTGCGCTACACCACCAGCCATCCCCGCGACATGGACGATGCGCTGATCGCCGCGCACCGCGACCTGCCGGCGCTGATGCCCTATCTGCACTTGCCCGTGCAGTCCGGCTCCGACCGCGTCCTGGCCGCCATGAACCGGCGCCACACCCGCGCCGACTATCTCCGTCTTGTCGAGCGCATCCGCGCCGCGCGGCCGGGCATTGCCCTGGCCGGCGATTTCATCGTCGGCTTCCCGGGCGAGTCCGATGCGGACTTTGCCGACACGCTGCGCATCGTTGACGAGGCCGCGTACATGGCCGCCTTCACCTTCCGCTACAGCCCGCGTCCCGGAACGCCCGCCGCAACGCGCGCCGATCAGGTCCCGGAGGACGTGGCGAACGCCCGTCTCTACGAATTGCAGGCAAAGATCGACGCCCGTGCCGCGGCCTTCATGGCGGCCCGTGTCGGCGAGACCGCCGACGTGCTGTTCGAGCGCATTGGCCGCCGTGCCGGACAGATCGTCGGCCGCTCGCCGTGGCTGATGCCGGTCCATGTCGACGGCCCGGCCGGGCTTATAGGTTCGATCGCGCGCGTGCGCCTCACGGCCACTCACGGCAACAGCCTGTTCGGCGAACTGGTCGTGCCGTCGCTGCGCGCCGCACCGTCCGAGCGCGCGGAGGCCGCCCTGTGACCGTGCGCCCCGTCTCCAAGGTCACCGACGATCGCGACCACATCGTCGTGTCGTTTGACGACAATCGCCTGACGCAGGAGCTGTTCGGCGAATTCGACCAGAATCTCGCGGCGATCGAGCGCCGTCTCGGCATCGAGGCGGTCGCGCGCGGCAACCAGGTGACGCTGCGCGGTTCTGCCGATGCGCTCGCCCGCGCTCGGCTTGCGCTCGACATGCTCTATGTCCGGCTGCAGACCGGCCATTCGATCGGCGCCGGCGATGTCGATGGCGCGATCCGCATGGCGGCGGCGAGCGAAGAACAGATGCACCTGCCGAGTCTGGAGCCGAAGGGCCGTCTGACGATGGCCGAGATCGGCACGCGCCGCCGCACCGTGATGGCGCGCACGCCGACGCAGGACGCCTACATCCGCGCCTTCGATCGGGCCGAGCTCGTCTTCGGCGTCGGTCCTGCCGGCACCGGCAAGACCTACCTCGCGGTCGCCTATGCGGCTGCGCTGCTGGAGCGCGGCACCGTCGACCGCATCGTCCTTTCGCGCCCTGCCGTCGAGGCCGGGGAGCGCCTCGGCTTCCTTCCCGGAGACATGCGCGAGAAGGTCGATCCGTATCTGCGCCCGCTCTACGATGCGCTTTACGACATGATGCCGGCCGAGAAGGTCGAGCGTGGTCTTTCTTCCGGCGTCATCGAGGTCGCGCCGCTCGCCTTCATGCGCGGCCGCACCCTCGCCAATGCCGTCATCATCCTGGACGAGGCGCAGAACACCACCTCGATGCAGATGAAGATGTTCCTGACCCGTCTCGGCGAGGACTCCAGGATGATCGTCACCGGCGACCCGAGCCAGGTCGATCTGCCGTCCGGCCAGGTGTCCGGGCTGGTTGAGGCGCTGGCGCTGCTCGACGGAGTTTCCGGGATCGCCCAGGTACGCTTCACGGCGGCGGACGTGGTGCGCCATCCGCTCGTCGGCCGCATCGTCGAGGCGTACGACGCTGCCGATCGCGTCAAGCACGGCGCGGCGGAGCGCTAGCCGCCATGCCCAAATCGGAGCCGCGAAGTCCGCTTCCCGAGGTCGTTGTGCGCATCGAAGCGGGCGACTGGCCGACGGCGGCAAGGCTGAAGGCCCTCGCCGGCCGGGCGTTCGCCGCCGCCGTGCCGTCGCTGAAGGCGCGCTTCGCGCCGGGCAGCGAGGTCAGTCTGCTGTTCACCGACGACGCGCACATCCGGCGGCTCAATCGCCAGTACCGCAGCAAGGACAAGCCGACCAACGTCTTGTCCTTTCCCGGTCCATCCGATGGCGATGTCTTCGGTCCGCTGGTCGGCGATCTCGTGCTCGCCCGGGAGACGATCGCGCGCGAGGCTGCGCTCGAGGACACGTCGTTCGAAGATCACCTGACCCACCTCATCGTTCACGGCTTCCTCCATCTTCTCGGCTACGACCACGAGGTCGAGGGCGAGGCCGTTCTCATGGAGGGGCTGGAAACCGCTATACTCGCCGGCCTCGGCATTGCTGATCCTTATGGCGGAGAGGCGGCATGAGTGACGGTGACAGGCAGGCTCCGCGTACGCCTGACAGCGCCCCGGCTAGCGAGGCGCCAGCCCAGGAGCACTGGTTCGACAAGCTGCGTGCCGCGGTCGGCCTGAAGGGCGGCACGATCCGCGAGGATCTAGCGGTCGCCCTCGCCACCGAGGATGTCGCCTCCGGCTTCTCGCGCGAGGAGCGCGCGATGCTCGGCAACATCCTGCGGCTCCGTGAAGTGCGCGTCGACGACATCATGGTGCCGCGCGCCGACATCGAGGCCGTGGATATTTCGCTGACCCTCGGCGAACTGCTCGCCCGCTTCCGCGATTCCGGCCATTCGCGCATGCCCGTGTTTCGCGACAGCCTCGACGACCCGGTCGGTCTCGTCCACATCAAGGACCTGATGGGCTATTTCATCGAAGGCGCCGGCGGTGGCGGCGAGCCTGCCGCGCTCGATCTCGCCCGCATCGATCTGGCGAAGAAGCTTTCCGAGACCACGCTGGTTCGCAACATCCTGTTCGTCCCGCCGTCGATGCCCGTCGCGGTGCTTCTGCCCAACATGCAGGCGAGCCGCATGCACATGGCGCTGGTCATCGACGAATACGGCGGCACGGACGGTCTCGTTTCCATCGAGGATGCGGTCGAGATGATCGTCGGCGAGATTTCCGACGAGTCGGACGAGGATACCGGGCCGATGATCGTGCCCGACGGCAAGGGCGGTTTCTTTGCCGACGCTCGTGCCGAGCTGAGCCAGGTGGCGGAAGTGACAGGCGAGGATTTCGCCAAGGGCGAGACCGGCGAGGACGTCGACACGCTGGGCGGTCTCGTTTTCGAGCTGCTCGGCCGCATTCCGGTGCGTGGTGAACTCATCGCGGCGCCCGGCGGCTATGAATTCGAAATACTCGACGCCGATCCGCGTCGCATCAAGCGCCTGCGCATCCATCGCCGCCCTGCCGGCAGCGAACGCGCCCGTCGCCAGCGCCCGCCGCCGGACAGCGGCGCCGGGTCGACGCCGGCACCCTGACGGCTCGCGCGCCTGCCTTGACCGCGCCTTGGTGCGCCGCGAGGCTCCCGCGCTGATTCGACGGGGGCCGCGGTCAACGTGCAACGCATCGCCAGCGCGATCATCGTTCTTTGGGGCTGGCGGCGTTTTGTCGTCGCGCTCGTCGCCGGCGCTTTTTCGGCGCTCGCCTTCGCCCCCTTCGATCTGTTTCCGGTCCTCTGGCTGACGGTTCCCGTTTTCGTCTGGCTGCTCGACGGCGCTGAGCCTCCCATCGACGCGTCGTGGTGGCGTCGGCTGTTGCCGGCCGCTGTTGTCGGGTTCGCCTTCGGCCTCGGCTTCTTTGTCGCGGGCCTGTGGTGGGTGGCCACGGCGCTGCTGGTCGACCCCGGCTTCGCCTGGGCGCTGCCGCTGGCCGTGCTGGCGCTGCCGGCGGTGCTCGCCCTGTTCTGGGCCTTCGGCGCGGCGCTCGCCCGTCTTGTCTGGGTGGAAGGCTGGCCGCGCCTCTTCGCCTTCGCTTTTGCTATGGCTTTCGCTGAATGGCTGCGCGGGCATCTCTTCACCGGCTTTCCCTGGAATGCCGTGGGTTACGCGCTGACGCCGTTCCCGCTGATGATGCAGTCTGCCTCGATTGTCGGTCTCTGGGGGCTGACGCTTGCGGCCTTCTTCATCTTCGCCGCGCCGGTTCTGCTCATCGAGGGCGGTCGCGGCGCGCGGTTGACGCTCGCGGCGGCGCTCATTCTGTTTGCCGCTCATCTTGGCTTCGGCTGGTGGCGGCTGTCGGCGGCCGGTGCCGATCCCGTGGTGCCCGGCGTTGCGCTGCGCATCGTCCAGCCGTCGATCCCGCAGGACGAGCGCTGGGTCGAGGCGTCGGCCGGCACGATCATGTCGCGCTACGTCTCGCTCAGCCTGAATGGCGCGCGGAACCTGACTGGCGTGACCCATCTCATCTGGCCGGAGTCGGCGTTCCCCTTCCTGCTCACCGAGCATCCCGAAGCGCTGACCGCGATCGCCGACCTTCTGCCGAAGGGCGCCACGCTGATCACCGGCGCGGCCCGTGCCGAGCGTGTCATCGGCGGCGACGGCGGACCTCTCGTCTATAATTCGATCTACGTCATCGACGACGTCGGCGAGATTCGCGCCGCCTACGACAAGGTCCACCTCGTACCGTTCGGCGAATACCTGCCTCTCGGCCACGTCCTGCGCGCCCTCGGTCTGCGGCAGTTGATCGCAGTCCCGCAGGGCTTCACCGCTGGCGCGAGCCATCGCTCGCTGACCGTTCCCGGCGCCCCGGCCTTCGCGCCCTTGATCTGTTACGAGGCCATCTTCCCCGGCTCGGTTGTGCCGCCCGGTACTCGGCCGGCGTGGCTGCTCAACGTCACCAACGACGCCTGGTATGGCGACACGCCCGGTCCCTACCAGCATTTCGATGAGGCCAGGTTGCGTGCGGTTGAGGAAGGACTGCCCTTGGTCCGCGCCGCGAACTCCGGCATTTCCGCGATTGTCGATCCGTATGGGCGCACCGTTGCGGAGCTGCCCCTGGACAAGATCGGCGTCCTCGACGGGCCGCTGCCCGCCAGCCTGCCGCCGACCCCCTACGCCCGCTGGGGTGACCTAATTTTCCTCGCCCTTCTGTTGGTTACCGCGGCATTGACGGTAACCAGGAAATTTACCGAGTTTAATGGAAGCTTATGACGGACAATTGACTAAAATGACAATGTGCCTGATATGCGTGCGGTAACCAAGCACCGTCGGAATATCCGGCGGTCGGCAATGAGTGGAGTCGACTCCATCCCCCTTTTTGGTGGAGATGTCCGAACCCGGGCGCGACAGCGAGAAGCAACGACAAGAATGGCTAGCAAGAAACAACCTAATCCGGTCGACATCCACGTCGGCAGCCGCGTTCGCCTTCGCCGCATGATGTTGGGCATGAGCCAGGAAAAGCTCGGTGAGCATCTCGGCATAACCTTTCAGCAGATCCAGAAATACGAAAAGGGTACGAACCGCATCGGCGCCAGCCGCCTGCAGCACATCGCCCGCGTGCTCACGGTTCCCGTTTCTTTTTTCTTCGAGGATGCGCCCGGCACTCCGTCGGCCGGTGCCTCTGCGGGCATGGCCGAAACCGTGCCGAACACCAGTCACGTCGTGGACTTCCTCTCCACCTCGGAAGGCATCCAGCTGAACAAGGCGTTTGTGCGCATCAAGGAAGCCAAGCTGCGCCGGCGCGTCATAGATCTCATTCGCTCGCTGTCCGGCGACGACGCCGAAGCCTGAGCGTTTGCCTGGCTACGGCGAGCGCGGCGGTCGCCCGCCGCGTCGTGCGATTGACCGCTGCCGGATTCGCTGCCAGAACCACGCGCTGGATGGCCGGGGCGGATCGCTCTCCGGTCGCGATCATTCGCTACGGGAGAGCCGTGTCCCTTGTCTCGCTCAAACTATTTCTTCACGTCTGAATCGGTCTCGGAAGGGCACCCCGACAAGGTGTGCGACCGCATCTCCGATACCATCGTCGACGCCTATCTTGCCGAGATGCCGGAGGCGCGCGTCGCCTGCGAGACTCTCGCCACCACCAATCGCGTCGTCATCGCCGGCGAGGTGCGCGGGCCCGATGCCATTCTCGATCGCATCGAGAGCCTGACGCGCAAGGCCATCCACGACATCGGCTACGAGCAGGCCGGCTTCCATTGGGAGAGCGCCGACATCGAGGTCCTGCTGCACGCCCAGTCCGCCGACATCGCCCAGGGCGTCGACGCGTCCGGCAACAAGGACGAGGGCGCCGGCGATCAGGGCATCATGTTCGGCTATGCCTGCCGCGAGACGCCGGAATTTATGCCGGCGCCGATCTACTATGCCCACCGCATCCTGAAGCTGCTCGCCGATGCGCGCAAATCCGGTGCCGCGCCGATGCTGGGTCCCGACGCCAAGAGCCAGGTCACGGTCGAATACCGCGATGGCAAGCCGGTGCGGGCGACCTCGATCGTCGTCTCCACCCAGCACGTCGATGACGGCATGACCTCCGATGACGTGCGTGCGGTGGTCGAACCCTATGTGCTGAAGGCGCTGCCTGCCGACTGGGTGAACGGCCATACCGAATGGCACGTCAATCCGACCGGCAAGTTCGTCATCGGCGGCCCCGATGGCGATTGCGGGCTGACCGGACGCAAGATCATCGTCGACACCTACGGTGGCGCGGCGCCGCACGGCGGCGGCGCATTCTCCGGCAAGGATCCGACCAAGGTCGATCGTTCGGCTGCCTACGCGGCGCGCTACCTCGCCAAGAACGTAGTTGCCGCCGATCTCGCCGATCGCTGCACCATCCAGCTTTCCTATGCCATCGGCGTTGCCAAGCCCTTGTCGATCTACGTCGATCTCGCCGGCACTGGCCGCGTCGACGAGGCCAGGCTCGAGAAGGCGCTGGGCGAAGTCATGGACCTGTCGCCGCGCGGCATCCGCCAGCACCTCGGCCTCAACCGTCCGATCTACGCCCGCACGTCGGCCTACGGCCACTTCGGCCGCGCGCCGGAAGCCGATGGTGGCTTCTCCTGGGAGCGCACCGATATCGCCGCCGCGCTGAAGTCGGCATTGTCCTGACCGAGCCGGAAGACAGACGTCGCGACAGCCTCTACGGCAGGCGCAAGGGCAAGCCGCTTTCGCCCCGGCGCGAGCACCTCATGGCCGAACTGCTGCCGCGCTTGGCGCTTGATGTCGCCGCGCCCGTTGCCGACCTGCCGGCGCTGTTTCCAGGCCATCCGTCGCGCATCAACCTGGAGATCGGCTTCGGCGGTGGCGAGCATCTCGTGGCCGAGGCGGCGCGCCTCCCCGGCGAAGGCTTCCTCGGCGTCGAGCCGTTCCTCAACGGCATGGCCAAGGCGGTCGCCGCTGTCGCCGACCGCGCGATCGACAACCTTCGTCTGTTCGGCGGCGAGGCCTCGGTGTTGCTTGATCGCCTGCCGCCGGAATCGCTCGATCGCGTCGAGCTGCTGTATCCCGATCCGTGGCCCAAGAAGCGTCATTGGAAGCGCCGCTTCGTCTCGCCGCAGAATCTCGATCGTATCGCCCGCGTCCTGAAACAAGGCGGCGTCTTCCGTTTCGCCAGCGACATACCTTCCTACGTCGAGTGGACGCTGCTGCACGTCGGCCGCGACGACCGCTACGTGTGGACCGCGATGCGCGCCGTTGACTGGCTCCAGCCTTTCGCGCACTGGCCGGGCACCCGCTACGAGGCCAAGGCGCTCGCCGCCGGCCGCGCACCGACCTATCTCGAATTCCGCCGCCGCTGAGCGCAAACGCCGGCCCTATACACGCCGCGCGCCCTCGCGTATGCCGAAGGGCATGATTACCCAGAAGGCCAAGTACGCCTTCAAGGCTCTCTTCCACATGGCGGCCGTTCCCGCCGGCACGTCGCTCCAGATCGAGGAGATCGCGCGCGGCGCCGGCGTGCCCCGCAAGTTCCTCGAGCACATCCTGCTCGATCTGAAGAAGAAGGGCATCGTTGAAAGCCGCCGCGGCCGGGCAGGGGGGTACGTGCTGGTGAAGCCGGCTTCCGAAATCACCATCGGCACCATCCTGCGCGCCATCGACGGACCGATCGCCCCGCTGCCGTGCATTTCGCGGACGGCCTACCGCCGGTGCAGCGACTGCAAGGACGAGAAGACGTGCACCGTCCGCCGTCTTTTTGCCGACACCTACACCTCGATGCTGAAGCTCATGGAAGGCCGCACGCTGGAGCAAGTCCTGGCGCCGGCTTCGCCGCTGGCCATTGTGATCGGCGGCTGATTTCGCCTATCGCCGCGATTCCGGATTCATTTTCCCTGGGAGGATGGAAATTAGCCAATCGCCGTTGTTGAGAAAGACGACCAATAATGTCGAGATATTGATGCGTCCAACGGGAGCATGCCAAATGACCTCCAGACTCAAGCTTCTTGCAGCCGCCGCCTTGTTCAGCGGTGTCGCACTCCCCGCCTTTGCCGATATCTCGATTCTCAACGTCTCGTACGATCCGACGCGCGAGCTGTACAAAGCCTACGACGAGGTGTTCGCCAGGCACTGGGCCGCGATCAACAACGGCGAGGTCGTGACGGTGAATGTCTCGAATGGCGGTTCTGGCGCGCAGGCGCGCGCCGTCATCGACGGCCAGCCCGCCGATGTCGTTACGCTCGCGGTTGAAAGCGATATCGATGCCATCGCCAACGCGACCGGAAAGATTCCGGCCGACTGGAAGAACAGGTTCCCGGATGGCTCGGCCCCCTATACGTCGACCATCGTCTTCCTGGTCCACAAGGGCAATCCGAAGGGCATCAAGGATTGGGACGACCTCGTCAGGCCGGGCGTACAGGTGATCACGCCGAATCCCAAGACCTCCGGCGGCGCGCGCTGGAATTACCTCGCCGCGTGGGCCTACGCCAATGCCCACGACGGCAATGACGAGAAGAAGACGACCGACTTCCTCGCCGCCCTCTTCAGGAACGTTCCGGTGCTCGATACCGGCGCCCGCGGTTCGACCACGACCTTCACCCAGCGCGGTATCGGCGACGTCGAGATCGCCTGGGAGAACGATGCTTTCCTCGCTCTCAAGGAATCGCCCGACCAGTTCGAGATCGTCGTCCCGACGATCTCCATCAAGGCGATCCCGCCGGTGGCCCTGGTCGACGGTAACGTCGACGCCCACGGCACCCGCAAGGTGGCGACCGAGTACCTGAACTACCTCTACAGCGACGAGGGGCAGAAGGTGATCGCGGCCAATTTCTACCGCCCGGACAATCCCAAAGCCGCCGACCCGGACGATCTGAAGCGCTTCCCTGACATCAATCTCGTCACCATCGACGATCCGCAGTTCGGCGGCTGGGCAAAAGTCACGCCCAAGCATTTCGCCGACGGCGGCATCTTCGATCAGATCTACAAGCCGCAATAGCCGCGCCCGGTCGGAGTCTGGCATGATCGGGGGACCATGAGCTTCGCGACGAGCTCCGCGTTCAGAAAGCCGGGCGCCATCCCGGGTTTCGGGTTGGCGCCCAGGTTCAAGAAGCCGAGCGTCATCCCCGGTTTCGGGTTGGCGCTCGGCTTTACGTTGACGTACCTGTCGCTGGTCGTCCTCATCCCGCTGGCCGCTCTCGTCCTCAAGACGGCGAGTCTCGGCTGGCCCGAATTCTGGAAGCTGGCGACGGACTCGCGGACGCTGGCGGCTTTGCGCATCTCCTTCGGCCTCTCGTTCGCCGCGGCCGCGATCAACGTCGTCTTCGGCCTGGTCGTCGCCTGGGTGCTGGTGCGCTACGAATTTCCCGGCCGCCGCCTCCTTGACGCTTTCATCGACTTGCCGTTTGCGCTGCCGACGGCCGTAGCCGGCATCTCACTGACTGCCATCTACGGTCCGAAGGGTTGGATCGGCCAGTTCTTCATCCCTTTCGGCATCCGGATCGCCTACACGCCGCTCGGCATCCTGATCGCGCTCATCTTCATCGGTCTGCCGTTTATCGTGCGCACCGTCCAGCCGGTGCTGGAGGATCTCGACCTCGACGTAGAGGAAGCCGCCGCGACGCTCGGTGGCGGCCGGCTGGTCGTGGTCGCCCGCATCGTCATGCCGGCCTTGCTGCCCTCGTTGCTGACCGGCTTCGCCCTCGCTCTCGCCCGCGCCGTCGGCGAGTACGGCTCGGTCATCTTCATCGCCGGTAACATCCCCTATGTCTCCGAGATCGCGCCCCTTCTCATCGTCATCAAGCTGACCGAATTCAACTACCCGGCGGCCACCGCCATCGCGACGATCATGCTGGCCATTGCCTTCGTGCTCCTGCTGGCGATCAATCTCCTGCAGCGCTGGATGCAGCGGGGCACCGGCCATGGCTGATGCCGTCGTTGTCGCGCCGCCGTCGCGGCCGCTGCCCCGCATCTCGGCCACCGGCGAGAAACGCTGGGTGCGCCGCCTGCTCATTGCCGTCGCCGTCGTCTTCCTGCTGTCCTTCATCGTGCTGCCGTTGGTCACCGTCTTCATCGAGGCTTTGCGCACCGGCATCGGGGCATACTTCGCCGCCCTCTCCGATCGCGACACCTTCGCAGCCATCCAGCTCACCCTGCTCATCGCGGTCATAGCGGTGCCCTGCAACCTTGTTTTTGGCCTGGCGGCTGCCTGGGCCATCGCCAAGTTCGAGTTCCGCGGCAAGGGCTTCCTCATAACTCTGATCGACCTGCCGTTTTCCGTCTCGCCGGTGACGTCGGGCCTGATCTACGTTCTGCTGTTTGGCGCGCAGGGGTGGTTCGGCCCGTTCCTCCAGGCCCACAACATACAGATCATCTTTGCGCTGCCCGGCATGGTGCTTGCCACCGTGTTCGTCACCTTTCCCTTCGTCGCGCGCGAGCTCATCCCGATCATGGAGGAGCAGGGCACGCGCGAGGAGGAGGCCGCGGTGTCGCTCGGCGCGTCAGGCTGGCGCATCTTCTTCCGTGTCACGCTCCCCAACGTGAAATGGGCGCTGCTTTACGGAGTGCTGCTGTGCAACGCCCGCGCCATGGGCGAGTTTGGTGCCGTCTCGGTGGTCTCCGGCCATATCCGCGGCAAGACCAACACGATGCCGTTGCAGATCGAGATTCTCTACAACGAGTATGCCTATAACGCCGCCTTCGCAGTCGCCTCGCTGCTCGCGCTGCTCGCTCTTGTCACTCTTGCCATCAAGACGTTCCTCGAGTGGCGCTTCGCCGGTGAGATCGCCGCGCGCACGCGCCGTCATTGAGCCGGAAAAGGAAGAATCCGTTGGACGCGCGTCTGATAAATGAGGAAAGTTTCGCCGCCGCCGGCGAGCGGATGCCGGCGCCGGTTCAGTCTGCGTGGGGCGCGCCGGTGGACGTTACGGTTGAAGATGTCGTGCGGGTCTTCGGCGAGACACCTGCCCTCCATGGCGTGTCGCTCGCCATCAAGTCGGGCGAGCTCGTGGCGCTGCTCGGGCCGTCCGGCTCGGGCAAGACGACGCTGCTCCGTATTCTCGCCGGACTCGATTTCCCCGATGCCGGCCGCGTCATGTTTGGCGGCGACGACGCGGCCGGCCTGACGGTCCAGCAAAGGAATGTCGGCTTTGTCTTCCAGAGCTACGCGCTCTTCCGTCACATGCGCGTGTTCGACAACATCGCCTTTGGCCTGTCCGTGCGTCCGTCCGTTCGCCGGCCGGCGAAAGATGAGATCCGCAGGCGTGTCCTCGAGCTGCTGAAGCTGGTCCAGCTCGATGGCCTCGACCAGCGATACCCGTCGCAGCTTTCCGGCGGTCAGCGCCAGCGCGTCGCGCTCGCCCGCGCGCTCGCCATCGAGCCGCGCATCCTGCTGCTCGACGAGCCGTTCGGCGCCCTCGATGCCAAGGTGCGGCGTGAGCTTCGCCGCTGGCTCCGCGAGATCCACGACCAGACGGGCCACACCACGGTCTTCGTCACCCACGACCAGGAGGAGGCGATCGAGCTCGCTGACCGCATCGTTGTCCTGAACAACGGCGCCATCGAGCAGGTGGGCACGCCCGACGAGATCTACGACAATCCCGCTTCACCGTTCGTCGCGAGTTTCATCGGCGAAAGCAACGCGCTGCCGGTCGTCGCCGAGCATGGCCACCTGCTGCTCGATGACCGCGCGCTCGATCTCACCGGCCAGCCCGGCGCGTCCGGTCCCAAGACGCTGGTCTTCCGGCCGCATCACGTTGATGTGCTCGGCACCAGGCCCGGCGGCATCGCCGGCTCGGTCATCTCCGAGCGCCGTCACGGTGCCGTGCGCCGGCTCGAGGTCGAGATCAGCGCCAGCCACTACCGCATCGAGGTCGACGTCCGCGCCGACGAGCCCAAGTCGAAAAAGGGCGACCGCATATCGATTCTGCCCAATCGCTGGTGGCTGTTCGACGACACCGGCCCGGCGCTCCCTCAGGCGGCAGTGAAATCATAGTCCAGCCAGGCGACCCCGCGGTCGAGGCGCTCCGTGGCGCGAAGCTTCAGGCCCCGTCGGTGACGGTTCGGCGGGAACAGCAGGGTTCCTTCGCCGAGCAGCTCGGGCACGATGAAAAGCTCGAGGCGGTCGAGGCCGCCGGCCGCGATCACTGCCTGCTGCAGCAGGCCGCCGCCGGCGATCCACACGTCGCCGTCGCTGAGCCCGCGTAGATGGCCAATCAGCCGCTCCACGCCGTCGCCCCAGGTCACGAGCGGCGCGGGCGGCTGCTCGATCGGCCGCGACGTGACCACGATCACCCGTTTGTCGCCGTAGGGCCACTGCACGCCGGCAGCCCGCACCCAGTCATAGGTCGCCCGGCCCATGACTATGGTGGTGATCGTCTTGATGAACGGAGCGTATGCGTGCTCGCCGAAGTCGGCGGTATCGTATTTGGTAAGCCAGTCGAGATCGCCGCCAGGGGCCGCGATATACCCGTCCAGGCTCATGGCGACGTAGCCGCGAATCATGTCGGTCACCTTTCGTTGCGCCTGCCAGTTGCTTTTTGGCCGGGTTCAAATTATATCCGCGCCGTCACCCTCAAACGATCTGATCGTCTTGAGAGTGGGTTCCTTCCGGGGCCCGCTCCTTTCGGCGTTAGGTCGGTCAGGACGCGAAAGTGGCGGAAAGCCTGGCACAAGAGCCGCGCATCATCACCGAGACGGGTACCGAAGCCCGTATCGCTCGGATTGTTGAGCCCGTGGCCGAAGGGCTTGGCTATCGCCTGGTGCGCGTGAAGCTGTCGTCGATGAACGGCATGACGCTGCAGATCATGGCCGAGCGGCCGGACGGCACCATGACGGTCGGCGATTGCGAGACGCTGTCGCGCGACCTCTCGCCAGCCCTCGATGTCGAGGATCCGCTCGACACCGCGTATAATCTCGAAGTGTCGTCGCCGGGTATCGATCGTCCGCTCGTTCGCCGTTCCGATTTCGAGAAGTGGGCGGGGCAGGAGGCCAAGGTCGAGCTTGCCGTGCCGATCGAGGGTCGCAAGCGCTTCAAGGGCGTGCTCGCCGGTCTCGATGGCGATCACGTGCGGCTGAAACTCGAGAAAAGTTCGAAGCTCGCCGAAGGCGACACGGTGGCGTTGCCGCTGTCCGATATCGCCGAAGCGAAGCTGGTTTTGACCGACGCGCTCATCCGCGAAACCCTCCGCCGTGAGAAGCGGAAGGAACGCGTCGCAGAGGATCATGCCGGCGCCTGAGGCGTCCGGCCAGAGGAGACGACAATGGCAGTCAGTGCGAACCGCCTGGAACTGTTGCAGATCGCCGACGCGGTTGCCCGCGAGAAGGCCATCGACCGCATGATCGTGGTCGCCGCCATGGAGGACGCCATCCAGAAGGCGGCCCGCTCGCGCTATGGCTCGGAGACCGACATCCGCGCCGAGATCAATCCCAAGACCGGCGAGATCAAGCTCCAGCGCCTGCTCAAGGTGGCCGACAAGGTCGAGAACCCGGCGACCGACATCCTCCTCGAGGACGCCCGCCGCCGCAATCCCGCTGCTCAGCCCGGCGACTTCATCGCCGAGCCGCTGCCGCCGATGGATTTCGGCCGCATCGCCGCCCAGTCGGCCAAGCAGGTCATCGTCCAGAAGGTCCGCGACGCCGAGCGCGATCGCCAGTACGAGGAGTACAAGGATAGGATCGGCGAGATCGTCAACGGCCAGGTCAAGCGCGTCGAGTACGGCAACGTCATCGTCGATCTCGGCCGCGGCGAGGGCATCGTGCGCCGCGACGAGCTGATCCCGCGCGAAACCTTCCGCTACGGCGACCGCATTCGCGCTTACATCTATGACGTGCGCCGCGAGCAGCGTGGCCCGCAGATCTTCCTGTCGCGCACCCATCCCCAGTTCATGGCCAAGCTGTTCGCCCAGGAGGTGCCGGAGATTTACGACGGCATCATCGAGGTCAAGTCGGTCGCCCGCGATCCCGGCAGCCGCGCCAAGATCGCCGTCATCTCGCGTGATTCCTCCATCGATCCCGTCGGCGCCTGCGTCGGCATGCGCGGCAGCCGCGTCCAGGCGGTGGTCAACGAGCTGCAGGGCGAGAAGATCGACATCATTCCATGGTCGCAGGATGCCGCCACCTTCATCGTCAATTCGCTGCAGCCGGCCGAGGTCGCCAAGGTCGTGCTCGATGAAGACGCCGAGCGCATCGAGGTGGTCGTGCCGGACGAGCAGCTGTCGCTCGCCATCGGCCGCCGCGGCCAGAACGTGCGGCTGGCTTCCCAGCTCACCGGCTGGGACATCGACATCCTCACCGAGCAGGAAGAGTCGGAGCGCCGCCAGAAGGAATTCCAGGAACGCTCGCAGCTCTTCATCTCCGCTCTCGACGTCGATGAGGTGGTCGGCCAGCTTCTGGCTTCCGAGGGCTTCGCCACGGTCGAGGAAATCGCCTTCGTCGATCCCGACGATCTTGCCGCGATCGAAGGCTTCGACGAGGAGACCGCGTCCGAGTTGCAGAGCCGCGCGCGCGAATACCTCGACAAGATCGAAGGCGAGCAGGACGCCGAGCGCAAGGCGCTGGGCGTCGAGGACGGCCTGAAGGATGTGCCCGGCATGACGACCGCGATGATGGTCGCGCTCGGCAAGGCCGGCATCAAGACGGTCGAGGATTTTGCCGGTTCGGTGCCGGACGAGCTCACCGGCTGGGTTGAGCGCAAGGACGGCGAGCAGACGCGCCATTCCGGCGCGCTCGACTCCTTCGGTCTCTCCCGTGCCGACGCCGAGGCGATGATCATGCAGGCGCGCGTCAAGGCGGGCTGGATCAGCGAAGCTGATCTCAATCCGCCGGTCGAGGCGGAAGCTGCGGCCGAGGCCGCGCCGGTGGCGTAAGGAGCGTCGCGTCTCTTGCCGCGCAAGAACGAGCCCAGCGAGCGGACCTGCGTCGTGACGCGGGAGGCCAGGCCTGTGTCGGAGCTGCTGCGCTTCGCGGTCACGCCCGCTGGCGCCGTGGTGCCCGACCTGAAGCGCCGCCTTCCTGGTCGCGGCGTCTGGGTGACTGCAACGCGGGAGAAGGTTGCGCTGGCGGTGTCGCGACACCATCTTGAGCGGGCATTCGACGGCGCTGTCGCGGTCGATCCGGAGCTCCCGGAGCGAATCGACGAACTGCTCGTGGCTGCGGCCCTCGGCGCGCTGTCTCTGGCCCGCAAGGCGGGCGCGGTCGTGGCGGGGTTCGGCAAGGTCGAAGAGGCCGTCCTCGCGGGTTCCGCGATCGCCCTCATCCACGCCGCCGAGGCGGCGCCGGACGGCGTCGAGAAACTTGCCGCTGCGGCCCGCCGTCGCTTTGGCCCGGCCGGCTTGCCGGCGGTCCGCTGCTTCGGTGGCGACCAATTGGATTTGGCGTTCGGGCGGTCAAATGTGATACATGCTGCCCTGCTCGCCGGGCCGGCGGGCGCAAACGTGCTGGCACGGGTTCAGGATCTTTTCCGCTATCGCGGCGACGACGGCATCCCGGACGGCAGCTTTGGCCCCCTTTTCGACGCCCTGACTGACGTGAAACACCCTGTCCGCCAGGACATTAGGAACTGAAGGTACGTATGGCTGAAAATACCGGGGACAAAACTATCAATCCCCCGAGGCGCCCCCTCGGCTTGAAGCCGCGCGGCATTGAACGCGATTCGGTGCGCCAGACTTTTTCCCACGGCCGCACGAATACGGTGCAGGTCGAGCGCAAGAAGCGCCGCATCTCGCTGCCCGGTGAGAAGCCCGAGGCGGTTGCTCCGGCGCCTGTGGCCCGGCCCGTTGCCGAGCCGCCGCCGGCGTCGGCCGCCCCGCGTGCCGCCGCCCCTGCTCCGGCCGCTGCGCCGCAGCCTGCCGCGCCCTCGACCCCGTCGTCGCGCGCCGGTCTGGTTCTGCGCCAGCTTTCCTCCGATGAGATTGACGCCCGCGCCCGCGCTCTCGCCGATGCCAAGGTGCACGAGGCCGAGGAGCGCCGCGCCGCGATCGATGCCGCCGCGCGCCGTGCCGCCGAGGCCGAGCGGCTGGCGCGCGAACGTGCCGATGCCGAGCGTCGCAAGGCGGAAGAAGAGTCCCGTCATCAGGTAGAGGAAGCTGCCAAGCAGCGTGCCGAGGAAGCCGCCCGTCGCCGCTTTGGCGAAGAGGCGCCCAAGCCCGCCACTGCGGCGGCGCCCGCCGCTGCTCCCGCCCGTGCCCGCACGGTCACGGAAGAGGAAGAAGACGACGAGCGTCCGTCGCTCCGCGGCCGCGTCAAGACCAAGAGCGTGGCCGAGCCGAAGCCGGTCAAGCGCGTCGGCGAGGATCGCCGTCGCGGCAAGCTCACCCTTTCCAACGCGCTCGACGATGACGAGCGTGCCCGTTCGCTGGCCTCCATGCGCCGTCGGCGCGAGCGCGAGAAGGCACGCAGCGAAGGCGGCGGCCGCGAGAAGGTCATGCGCGAGGTCGTCATTCCCGAGCGCATCACCGTCGCCGAACTCGCCAACCGCATGTCGGAGCGCGCTGTCGACGTCATCAAGCACCTGATGAAGCAGGGCCAGATGGTCCAGGCGTCCGATTACATCGAGCCGGACACTGCCCAGATCATCGCCGAGGACATGGGCCACACGGTGCGCCGCGTCGCCGAGTCGGATGTCGTCGAGGGCCTGTTCGCCAAGGCCGGCAGCGATACCGAGGAGGACCTTGAGCCCCGTCCGCCGGTGGTCACCGTCATGGGCCACGTCGACCACGGCAAGACGTCGCTGCTCGACGCGATCCGCCATGCCAACGTCGTCGCCGGCGAGGCTGGCGGCATCACCCAGCACATCGGCGCCTATCAGGTCGAGGTGAACGGCCACAAGATCACCTTCATCGACACGCCCGGCCACGCCGCGTTCACCGCGATGCGCGCCCGCGGCGCGTCCGTCACCGACATCGTCATTCTGGTGGTGGCCGCCGACGACGGCGTCATGCCGCAGACGATCGAAGCGATCAATCACGCCAAGGCGGCGCGGGTGCCGATCATCGTTGCCATCAACAAGATCGACAAGAGCGACGCCGATCCCAATCGCGTGCGCACCGAG
>DASZQY010000311.1:0-6327 GCA_035549395.1 Bauldia sp. | reverse complement strand
GCCCGCCGGTTGTCCGGCGGGAAGCTTGTTGGCGAACGCCTAGGCGTTCGCGATCGTCGCCGGATCGACCTTCACTCCCGGACCCATGGTCGAGGAGATGGCGACCCGCTGCACGAATGTTCCCTTGGCGCCCGACGGACGTGACTTCTGCACCGCGTCGGCGAACGCCTTGATGTTGGCGATGATTGCCGTCTCGTCGAAACTCGCCTTGCCGATGCCGGCCTGAATGATGCCGGCTTTCTCGGCGCGAAACTCGACAGCGCCGCCCTTGGCGTCCTTGATCGCCGTGGTGACGTCCATGGTCACCGTGCCGACCTTGGGGTTCGGCATCAAGCCGCGCGGACCGAGCACCTTGCCGAGGCGGCCGACGAGCGGCATCAGGTCCGGCGTGGCGATGCACTTGTCGAAATCGACCTGCCCGCCCTGCACCCTCTCGACGAGGTCCTCTGCTCCGACGATGTCGGCGCCCGCCTTCTTGGCCTCTTCCGCCTTGGCGCCGCGCGCGAACACCGCAACCCGCTGCGAGCGGCCGGTGCCCGACGGCAGCGAGACGACGCCGCGCACCGCCTGGTCGGCGTGGCGCGGATCGATGCCGAGATTCATCGCGATCTCGATGGTCTCGTCGAACTTCGCTTTGGCGCGTTCCTTGACCATCTTCACGGCGTCGTTGAGCGAGTAGAGCTTCTCGCGATCCACGCCCTCGAGCGCCGCCTTGTGTTTCTTGCCTTGAGCCATCGCCGTTACTCCGTAACCTCGAGGCCCATCGAGCGGGCGGAACCTTCGACCATGCGCATCGCCGCCTCGACGTCGGTGGCGTTCAGGTCCTTGAGCTTCTTGGTGGCGATATCGCGCACCTGCTCCTTGGTGACCTTGCCGGCCGAGCCGCGGCCTGGCGTCTGGCTGCCCTTGTCGAGCTTCGCCGCCTTCTTGAGGAAGAAGCTCACCGGCGGCGTCTTCATCTCGAAGGTGAACGACTTGTCCTGGTAGTAGGTGATCACCACCGGGATCGGCGACCCCTTCTCCGAGTCTTGCGTGCGCGCGTTGAACGCCTTGCAGAATTCCATGATGTTGATGCCGCGCTGGCCGAGCGCGGGACCAATCGGCGGCGACGGATTGGCGGCGCCGGCCGGTACCTGCAATTTGAGATACCCGGCAACTTTCTTTGCCATGTCACTTCCTTTCGCAATCGCCGGTCACCATGACCGGCAAGGACGCCGTGGTTCGGTTTGCCCGGCACGTGGCGCGTGCCGTTTCGCCTTCCACAGCCACTGACGGGCTAGATCTTCTCGACCTGTCCGTATTCCAGCTCAACCGGCGTAGCCCGGCCGAAAATCGAAACCGCCACCTTGAGGCGGGCGCGGACTTCGTCGACTTCCTCGACGAGGCCGTTGAACGAAGCGAACGGACCGTCGGCGACGCGCACCTGCTCGCCGACCTCGAACGACACCGCCGGCTTCGGGCGCTCGACGCCTTCCTGCACCTGCTGCAGGATGCGGCTCGCCTCCGCTTCCGAGATCGGCATCGGCTTGTTGTCGGCGCCCAGGAACCCGGTCACCTTCGGCGTGTTCTTGATGAGGTGATAGGCCTCATCGGTCATGTCCATCTTCACCAGCACGTAGCCGGGGAAAAACTTGCGCTCGGCGTCCACTTTCCGGCCGCGGCGCACTTCCACGACCTTCTCGGTCGGGACCAGGATCTCGTCGAACAGGTCGCCAAGTCCGGTCGCCTGCGCCTTCTCACGGATCGAGTCCGCAACTTTGCGCTCAAAGTTCGAGTAGGCGTGTACGATGTACCACTTCTTTGCCATCGGACCGTCTGCCTCAGCTCTGCGTGCCAGTGCCGATACCGAGCAGGAACCGCACGCCGTATCCGATGATCTGGTCGGCCGCGAGAAAGAAGATGGCCGCGATAAACGCCATCGCAATCACCATCGCGGTCGAAACCGCCGTCTCACGCCGGCTTGGCCACACGACTTTGGTGGCTTCCGCCCGCACTTGCTGGAGGAACTGGAAGGGATTCGGTCTTTCGGCCATCAACCGCTCATAAGTCATCGGCACGCGAACCATTGGCTCGCGCGCCGCGCGCTAGGGAAGGCTACATAAGGCCTTTGAAAAGGATTCTCAAGACGCATACCGGCGGAAAAAGCCGGTCGTCAAGCAATTTCTGGGGCAACGCCGCCTCAGCGGGTTTGGCAGGGGCAGAGGGGCTCGAACCCCCGACCTACGGTTTTGGAGACCGTCGCTCTACCAACTGAGCTATACCCCTTGGTCGTCGGACTCAAATATCAGGCGGCCCGGGCATTGTGCAATTGTCTTCGCGCATTCGCGCGGCCTCCTGTGCACGGAACGCACGACCCGCGTCGCGATGGCTGGACTGGCGCCTTCGGCAAAATCATACCTCAGATTGAGGATAGCCAACGCCAAATCTCCCATGCCAGAACCAAAATAGTAGATAACATGGGCATCTTATGCCCATGCGTGACAATATCCTGAGATTGGCACAGCTCAGCCCGTTGCCATTTTTGATATGTTAACGAGATGGCCAGACCATAAGCACGCCTTCAATTTTCCACGAGTGCCACCAAGGGCGTGATGCCATCCAGAATCATTGAGACAATAGCCTCGCTTGTCACGCGGCTGCGCTCCAGCCAATCCGGCAACGTGGCCGTGATCTTCGCCATAGCCTGCGTCCCGCTCGTGGTCGCGACCGGCGCCCTCGTGGATTTCTCCCGTGCCGCTCAGGTCAGGGAGGCGATGCAGGATGCCGCCGACGCTGCCGCCCTCAATCTTTCCCGCGTTTCCGACGTTCGCAACATGAGCGCGAACCAGCTGTCGACGACGGCCAAAGGCTTGCTCAAGGCCAATTTCAACGTTCATGGCCTCAGCGACCTCAACGTCACGGCATCCTACGTCGCCAAGGGTCCATCCGTGGTCGTCAACGCAAGCGGCAGTCTGCCCCTGAATTTCGGCGGGCTCGTCGGGCTGTCGGACATCGACATAACCGCGAAGTCGACGACCGTATGGGGACAGACCCGCCTCCGCGTTGCTCTCGTGCTCGACAACACCGGCTCGATGCAGGACTCCGGCAAGATGACGGCCCTCAAGTCGGCGTCCCATAACCTGCTGCAACAGATCGAAGACGCCACGACCCGCGACGGCGACGCCTACGTTTCGATCGTCCCCTTTGCCAAGGACGTAAACGCCGGCGCCTCCAATTACAAGCAGGCCTGGGTCCGCTGGGATCTGTTCGACGAATTGAACGGTCGCTGCAGCTCGACCCGCTACTCGACCAAATCGTCGTGCACGAAAGCGCGCAAGAAGTGGACGGCGACGAACCACAAGAACTGGAACGGCTGCGTCACGGACCGCGACAAGGACTACGACCTCGGCAACGACGAGCCGGTCACGTCCAGAAGCGGAACGCTCTTTCCTGCCGAGCAATATGACAGCTGCCCGAGCCAGGTCACCGCGCTTACCGACAGCTGGACGAGTCTCGGCAAGGCCATCGACTCCATGAAGCCGAATGGCGGCACGAACCAGGCCATCGGTCTCCAGTGGGGCTGGCAGTCGCTTACCGCTAATCCCTTCGATATTCCCGACTACGATCCCGACTATGAGTACCGCCAGGTGATCATCCTGCTGACGGACGGCCTCAACACGCAGGATCGCTGGTATGGCAACGGATCCGATCCCGCGCCGGCGGTTGACGACCGGCAAGCGGACCTGTGTGCCAACATCAAGAAAGCCGGCATCCAGCTCTACACCGTGCAGGTCGACACCGGCCACGATCCCAAGTCGCAGATGCTGGAGGACTGCGCCAGCACGCCGAATGACTTCTTCCTGCTCAAGTCGGCCGATCAGATCGTGACCACCTTCGACACGATCGGCAGCGCCCTGTCGGATCTCCGACTCGAGAGCTAGGCGCGCCGCTCATTTGCGCCGCGCCGCCCGCGTCCGGCCCGCCTTGCGCGCCGCGGCCGATCGACCGGCCGCGCCTTTGGTCCGCGCCGCCTTCTTCGCCGATGCCGAGCGCGACGCGGCCGAGCGCTTGCTGGCCGCCGACTTGGCCTGGCGCGAGAGCGCGCCGCGCGAGGCCGTGCTCGTTGGTTCGCGCTTGAGGGCGCGGGCGACGGCACGCGACGCCTTCGGCCGCCGTGCCGGCTTCCGCGCTCCCTGCCCTGCCTCGTAGGCATATTCCTCGCTCTTGCGGCTGCGCTTGCTGGTCGTGCCGCGCTTCTGCGGCGGCAGATTGACGCCGGCGCGCCGCGCCTCCGAAAGGCCGATGGCGATCGCCTGCTTGGTGGATCGGGCTCCGTGCTCGCCGCGGCGGATCTTGTCGATCTCGTCGTGAACGAACTCGCCGGCCTGGGTCGAAGCCGACTTCCCCGCGCGCTTGTCGGCACGCGCCTTGTCGATTGTTTTGCGGTCAGGCATCTCGGGCCTCCGTTGCTGGTCAAAGCCCCCAGTCACCGCCTAAACGCTTGTCGCGCCAAAAGGTTCGGCTACGCGGCGCTCGCCGGCATCGGCCCGATGTAGCGCGACTGCGGACGGATGATGCGGCCGCCCGCTTCCTGTTCGCGCACATGAGCGATCCATCCGGCCGCGCGGCCTGCGGCGAACAGCGCCGTGAAGCCGGCGCGCGGTATCCCCAGCGCCTCGAGCAACAGTGCCGTGTAGAACTCGACGTTGACGTCCAGCCGCCGGCCCGTCTTGCGCCGTGCGAGCATCGCGAGCGCCCGCCGCTCGACGCTTTCGGCCAGCTGAATGCGATTGGCTCGGCCGCGGAGCGTGCGCACCATCCCCTTGAGCACGTCGGCGCGCGGATCGCGGACACGGTAGACGCGGTGACCGAAACCCATCAGCCTCTCGCCCCGGTCGAGGGCGCGCGCCAGCCATGCATCCGCCTGCGCTTCGCTGCCGATGGCATCGAGCATGTCCAGCACCGGGCCGGGCGCGCCACCATGCAGCGGCCCCTTCAGCGCCGACACGGCCGCCACCAGCGCCGACGGCAAGCCTGCGGCGGTCGAAGCGACCACCCGGGCCGCGAACGTGGAGGCGTTCAGCCCATGATCGATAATGGTCACCAGATACGCCTCGAGCGCCGCGACCTCGGCAGGGTCGCCAGCCCGCCCACGGATCATGCGCAGCAGGTCGTCCGCGTGGCCGCGCCGGGGATCGGGCCGAAGCGGCGTCTCGCCTTGGCTGGAGCGCATGGCCAAAGCCGCCGCGACGCCGACCGTCGCCAGCATGCCGGCTGGCCTGGCCAGCGGCTCGTCGTCCCCGACCGCGCCGACGAGAAAGCGGGTCACCTCGATCGGTGCCATGCCCGCGGTGAACGCCAGCAGCGGCGACAGACGCTCGAACGCGGCCACGCGCGCCAGCCCGATCTCCGTCCGCAATGCGTCGCCGGCAGGCGCATCACGCACCACCCCGGACCACAGCAGCGACACCACATCCTCGTAAGCCGCCTTGCCGGCGATCGTTTCGATGTCGTGCCCGCGCACGACCAGGCGGCCACCTTCGCCGTCCACATGGCTCAGCACGGTTTCCGCGGCTACCACCTCGTCCAGTCCGTTCGTCATGGCTAGCTCCATTCGCTGTGCCAGAGGTCGGACCGATTGACGGCACGGTCAATCTTGAATCATCATATCAACATATGACGCAGACCACCTCCCGAAAGCCCGATCTGCCCCGCGGCTTCATCCCCGCGCGCGAAGCTGCAGCCCGCCTCGGCGTACGCCGGGCCTCGCTCTACGCCTACGTCAGTCGCGGCGCTGTGCGCGTAGTCGCCCACCCCACTGATCCGCGTGCCCGCCTCTATGCCGCTGCCGACATCGAAGACCTGATTGCGCGCAAGGCGCGCGGCCGCCGCCCGGCGATTGCTGCCGCTACTGCGCTGGACTGGGGCCTGCCGGTGCTGACGACCGCGATCTCGCGGATCGCCGAAGGCCACCTCTTCTATCGCGACGTGGACGCCGTCGAGTTGTCCGGACACGCCAGTCTGGAGGACGTCGCCTCGCTTCTGTGGCAGTGCGCGCGCAATCCATTCGTGAGCCGAGCCGGGCTGCCGGTACGCGTCGTCTCGTCCACGGGATCGCCTGTGGAGCGCGCCGTCGCGGCGCTCAACCCGCTGCTGCCACGCGACAACGCCGAAGATGCGGTTCAGGCGACAGCCATCGTTCGGCGCGTCGTCGCCAGCGCGATCGGAAAGCCGGCCGGCGATCATCCGATCCACGCGCAACTGGCGGCGGCATGGGACCGTCACGACGCCGCCGACACGATCCGCCGTGCTCTGGTGCTCGCGGCGGACCATGAACTCAACGCCTCG
>DASZQY010000310.1:0-3080 GCA_035549395.1 Bauldia sp. | reverse complement strand
CTGCTCCGCGAGATGCGGCGCCAGCATCGGGAAGGGCTGGCGTGCGTTCGGCACCCGCTCGGTCTTGGCGGCGTCGGCGCTGTCAGCGTCGATCGCGCCGGCGCTGGCCAGCCGGTCGAGCACGCGGTCGCGTGCCGCCTTCGCGGCGTCGGCGTCGTGGTCGGGGCGCCGCGCTTCCGGCGACTGCGGTATGGCGACCAGCAGCGCCGCCTCCGCCGTCGTCAGCCGCGTCGGCTCCTTGCCGAGGTAGGCGAGGCTTGCCGCGCGCACGCCCTCGATGTTGCCGCCGTACGGCGCCAGCGTCAGGTAGAGGTCGAGGATCTGGTCCTTGCTGAAATTCGCCTCGAGTTTCCGTGCAATCGCCATCTGCCGGAGCTTGCCCCGGACGCTGCGCGTGTCGCCATTGTCGATGAGGCGCGCCACCTGCATCGTCAGGGTCGAGGCGCCGGACACGATGTGGCCTCCGGCGAAGGCGAATTGGAGCGCGGCGCGCGCCACCGCGATGAAATCGATGCCGTCGTGGGTGGCGAAGTTCTTGTCTTCGTAGGCGACCAGCATCGCAAGGTAGTGCGGGTCGACGTCGGACTTGGCCACCGGCAGGCGCCAGCGGCCATCGGCGATGGTGAAGGGGCGGAGCAGCTTGCCGTCGCGGTCGACGACGATGGTCGAGGTCGGGATGGCGGAAGGCGCGGGCAGCGGCGGCAGCGCCGCCTCGATCTCGCCGATCGTCTGCCACGCGGCCAGCGCAACGACGCCGCCGGCGGCGATTACGAATAGAGCCGCAAACGCCGCGATCTTGGTGCCGCGGTTCCACAGCGCACGCCGCCGCTTCGTCCCGGCGGCCCAGAAGGCAGAAGGCAACTCGGGCTGCTCTCCCTCGCCCCGGAGGGGAGAGGGCTGTTCCTCTTGCCGAGCCGGAGGCGAGGTTAGAGGAACAGGGTGAGGGGGCTCGTCCCTGGTGTCCTGAGCCTCGGCGCCAGAAGCTCGCACCTCCCCCCGGCGGGGAGAGGGTTGAGGTGAGGGGGCTCCGTCCCCTCCGACTGGCAACGGACCGTCGCTCATCGTCCTACTTGGTCGGCCCGACCACCTCGACCTTGCCGGCCGCCGTGCGTGCGTTGTACTCCGGCCGGTACATATCCTCGACCGTCGCCGCCGGCTGCGCGAACACGCCGGGAGATACGGCCCGCACGGAGTAGGCCAGCTTGAACTCGGTCGCCGCGTCGTCGTCGCGGTCGATCGCCGCCACCAAGCGGTCCGTGCGCGCCTCGGTGTGCGTCGCCTCGTCCGTCTCCAGCCAGTCGTAGGAGTCCGTGCTGCCGCTCACCGAGATGTCGGGGTTCTCGATCTCGAAGCCGGCGGGGATCGGATCGGTCACCATCAGGTGGCCGCCGAAGCTGTGGTTCGAAGTGACGTCGAGCACCACGATGAAGCGATCGTTCTGCTTCACCGTCGAGACGTCGGCTTCGTCGCCGTCCGGCGTGTAGTAGTGCCGCTCGATGGCGAAGCCGTTGCCGCCCGCCGGTTCCGGTGTGGTCGGGATGCCGGTCGCGGCGACCACGGCCGCGAGCTTGTCGCTGCCGAGGTTGTCGATCTCGATGGGCGCCGCCGCGATCTTCTCGCCGGTGAAGCGGCGGAAGAGGGGGGCAGCGATGCGCTCGCCGTCGATCGAGAAGTCGGTGTGCGCCGAATCCTTGATCAGCGCCGCCGCGGCGAGCAGCATCCACGCATTCTCCTGCGTGCTCAGGTACTGCGTCCTCATCTCCGCCGCCGCGATGGTCGTGGCCAGGGTGTGGACATCGACGCTCGCGGTGTTGGTCTCCGCAGCCAGCGTCAGCACCGCCGCCTGGTCGCGCAGCTCCGTGCCATAGTCGCGCCGCCAGTAGGGTTCGGCCTTCGCCTTGCTCACGTCCACCATTGCCGAGTTGAACGCCTTCTGCGCCCGCGCCTGGTCGCCGTAGAGCGCCATCGCGGCGCCGATCTGGGCCTTGGCCAGCGGCGTGCCGAACGCGTCCAGCTTGGAGTCGGTGTAGTAGCGGAGGTCGCCGATCGCCGCACGGCCGCTGCGTGCCAGCACGTAAAGCGAATACGCGATGTCCTCGCCGCCGTGGTCGAAGTCGTTGGCGTAGGCGACCTTGTTGGCCAGGTTGTCGAGCGCCAGCGTCTTGGCGAGGTCGGGCACGTCGTAGCCCTTCTCCGCCGCCCTGACGAGGAAGTCGGTGACGTAGGCGTCGAGCCACAGGTCGTTGCCCGCGCCGTCCGGCCCCCAGAGGCCGAAGCTGCCCGAGGCGGCCTGGTCGGCGAGCACGCCCTCGATCGCCGTCTGCACGCGCTTCCTCACCTCGGCGTCCGCCGCGATGCCGATCGAGGCGGCGACGTCGTCGAGATAGACCAGCGGCATGGCGCGGCTGGTGAGTTGCTCGACGCATCCGTACGGGTAGCGGTCGAGCGCCGACAGGATGCCTGCGACGTCGAGTGGCCCGGCGCCGCCGAGCGATACCGACACCGATGCCGTGCCCGGGACGAACTCGGAGACCAGCTCCTTGTCCAGCGTCAGCGAGCCGCCGCCCGCAACCGAGATCACGTCGCGCCGCGTCACCGGCGAACCGGCTGGACGGACGCCGAGCGTCAGCGTGTTGCCATAGCTGTCGCCGTTCGGCGCCGTCAGCGTCACGTTCACGTCAAAGTCGCCGGGCGAATCGCCCGAGATCGGCACGTTGAACGAGACGCGCTGCTTCGCCGCCAGCGTTACCTTGCGGTTGGCGTCGCTGTCGGCCAGCCCGATCCCCGGTCCCATGGCGATGGACAGCGAGTAGTCGCCGGCCGCTCCCGAGACGTTGTTGATTTCGACCAGCAGCCGCGAGCTGTCGCCGACGCCGAGGAAGCGCGGGATCGAGGCTGTGACCACCACCGGGTCGCGCACGATCACGTCCTTCGAGGCATGGCCGACGGCGTCCTTGGACCACGCCATCGCCATCACGCGCACGGTGCCGTTGAAGTCGGGAACGTCGAAGGAGACGGTCGCCTTGCCGCTGTCGTCCACCTTCACGATACCCGAGTAATACGCCAGCAGCTTCTGGGTC
>DASZQY010000309.1:0-6880 GCA_035549395.1 Bauldia sp. | reverse complement strand
ACGCACGACCGCCGACTTATAGGATTCGAAGCGGCGCTCCATCATGCGGGCGAGCGGCGAGGCGGTTTCCCGGAGCGGGGCGAAGGTGAGGGCAGGGGAAGCATCGAGATCGCCGGGCATCAGGAAGCGGCCGGGCGGCTCGGTCGAGACGGCGCCGTCGGCGAGACGCATGGCGCGGAGATACGACGTGAAGGCAGCGGCGAGATCGCGCGCGGCGGTCTCGTCCTCGCGCGGCTCGGCAGGAAGGGCGTCGAGCTTGCCCAGCCAGGCGGCGGCGCGCTCACGGTTGACAGAGCCGGCGGCGCGCTCGACTGCCTCGCGCGACCATTCGGCGTACGACTTGCGCAGCAGCGGCAGGTCGAGCAGCCATTCGCCGGGGTAATCGACGATGTCGATGTGAAGCTTGCCGCTGCCGATCGTGCGGCCAAGCAACCGTGCCGACTGGTAGCGGACGGTGAGGCGCAGCTCGCTGATGGCGCGCGTCGAATCCGGCCAGACGCGCTCGTCGACCAGAGCGGCGACGTTCTTCTCGTAGTCGAAACGGGGGACGTGATCGTCGGGCTGCGGCTGGAGCGAGGCGCCGGCGATACGGCCGCCGGCAAACGCCTTGAACAGCGGCAGGCGGCCGCCGTGCATCAGGTTATGGACGAGCGCGGTGATGAAGACGGTCTTGCCGGCGCGGGCGAGCCCGGTGACGCCGAGCCGCACCGTGGGAGTGCGGATGCCGGTGGCGCGGTCGCCGAGATTGGCGAGAACCAGCCGCGTTTCGTCGGTCAGCGTCGTCAGGCTCAAGGATGACGGCTCTCCGTTGGTCGCCCCCATGTAGGCGAGGCCGCGGCGGCGCGCCAGTGGGCGTGGGGCCAGCGGCGGGAGGTGCAGGCTCGCAAACCCCGCCCGGTCCTCCACTTCGTTCGGACCACCCTCCCCGAAATGGGGAGAGAGGATCCTCGCGGTGCGGTCCCCGAAACGGCAATAGCAGCGCGAAGCCGCGGGACGACTTCGCAGTCAGTCGATGGCGTCGGCGGCGCCGAGATCGCGCGGGCGAATGAAGGCGACGAGCTCGCCGGCGGCGGTGGGAAGCTCGGCCCAGTTGGTGATGGCGACGCGGCTGACGGTCAGCGAACAGGTCGGAAATTTCGCCGCCAGTTCATCGCGGAACGCGCGGTTGCCGGATCCCGCGAGCGCCAGGGCGGTGGCGTGGATAGTCGGGTTGTGGCCGATGACCAGGACGCGCGCCGCATCACCCGCATTGGCGGCAATCAGATCGAGGTAGGTGCCCTGCGCGCCGTAAAGCTCATTCACGACGCGAACCGGCGTGCTGTTCGGGACGGTAGCGAGGACATCGGACAGCGTCTCGCGTGTGCGGCGCGCCGGCGAGACGAGAATCAGATCGGGCACGCCCTGCTCGACGATGGCGCTGCCCATGAGGCGGGCGTCGCGATGGCCGCGGGGCAGGAGGGCACGGTCGCGGTCGCTCATGCCGGGACCGGCGGCCATCGTCTTGGCGTGGCGGAGCAGCATCACGACTTTCACGGCACGCCTCACCGATGAAAAAACGCCCGCGCGAGGCGCGGGCGCTCTGACTTTACCTTGGCGGCGTCGGTTAGTTGAAGCTGAGCAGCTTCTTCGAGATCCAGCCGGTGTTGGTGGGCGTCTGTGCCTGGCACCATTCGTCGGTCGCATTGCCGCTGTTCCGCGCACATTGGGAAACGGTGACCGTGGTGTTCGCGGGAACCGATTCCAGCACGAAGTTCGAGGTGCTGGGGCCGGCGCGCAGGTTCACCGTGGTGTTGAGCGGGGTCACGGCCGACGAGCTCGGCGGAGCGAAGGTCGTGAACGAAGCGGGACTGGTCTTGACCTTGTAGCTCGGGCCGCTCGCCATGCAATCAGCATACGCCTGCTGGCGAATCTTCTGCTGCTTGTCGAGTGAGACCATCATGCCGCCGGCGCCGCCGGCGATGCAGCCGCTTGTGATGGCCGTGCCGTTGCCGTGCGTGAGCAGGCTGGCGACGCCCGCGCCGAGGCCGCAGCCGATGGCGGTGGAAGCAACGGGATGGGTGGCGGCATAGACCGCCTGCTCAGCCTGGTCCTTGCAGTAGGAATCCTTGTCGGCCCACGCGGCGCTCGCCCAGGAGAGCGCGGCAACGGCGACCACGACTGCGGTAGCTAGCTTTCTCATGCTGTTATCCCTCCGATGACCCATGCAGGGCCTTCTTCTGGTCGCCCATGTAGGTGGCCGCCGATGAACGGTCTGTGACTGCGTTCACAACAATTGGAACGACGGAAAGCGGGTTGGCTGCTTTCCTACTCGTCCCGGTAGACACGCTCGCGCCGCTCGTGGCGCTCCTGCGCCTCGATCGACAGGGTGGCGATCGGGCGGGCATCCAGCCGCTTGAGGCTGATCGGCTCACCCGTCTCTTCACAATAGCCGTACGTGCCGTCGTCGATGCGCTGCAGCGCAGCGTCGATCTTGGAGATGAGCTTGCGCTGGCGATCGCGGGCGCGAAGCTCAATGGCACGATCGGTCTCCGACGACGCACGATCGGCGAAGTCGGAGTGGTTCTGACTTTCGCTCTGGAGATGCTCGAGCGTCTCCTTCGCTTCCTTGAGGATGTCTTCCTTCCAGGCGAGAAGCTTGGCGCGGAAGTATTCCCGCTGCCGGTCGTTCATGAACGGCTCTTTGTCCGTCGGCCGGTATTCCTGCGTACGCGCTTGCGACATGTAAGTCCTGACCCCTGAATCGCCCGCGGATTTGGGCGCGGAATATAGCGATGGGGTATGACAGGGACAATAAGCGCGAAAGTGGCTGGATTCTGCCGGAAATCGGCGTCAGGCAATCAAGCTGGCAGCGCTTTTCAGGAGCGAAGTACCCCCTCCCGAAATCGCCAATGCGATTTCGACCTTCCCTCAAGGGGGAGGTCAGAAAGGGCAGGCGCTAGTGCTTCTGGGTGATCTCGCCGAGGAGCCGGGCCATCTCGCGCTCAAGGTCGTTGACCTTGGCCGCCGCCTCCTCGGCCGGTGTCGTGGCGGGCGGAACGGCGAACGACGGCGCCTCTTCCACGACGCGCGGGCGCAGGAACTCGGGCAGGGCGTCAGTGTCGCCGGCACCGTTAACGCCATTTTGTCCCTCGGACATCTCCAGCGGCGGCGATGACGGCGGAGCCGCCGTGAACGAGGGCGCCGTGGTAGCCGGCTCGGCCCGGGCGGTGCCCGGCCGCCGCAGGGGCGGGAACGGCCTCTCGATCGGCTGGGGAGCGGGTGGCGGCGAGGGCGGCGGCGTCATGGCAGCCGTCTCCGGCTCGCGGACAGGGAAATGGGCCCGCGATGGCGGCGGCGGCGACGGTGCCGGTTCGGCCTCGGCGGGAGCCGGCTCAACGAACAGCGCGTCCGGTGGAGGAAACGGCTGCGGCGGCGGAGCCGGTGGCGGCGAAGCCGGCTTCGCAGGCTGGCGCGCGCGCGGACGCTGGATGTTCTGCTCGACCACGACGTCCGCCGGGCCGCCGATGAGAACGAGATGCTCGACGTTGTCGCGGCGAACGAGGACCAGACGGCGGCGACCGTCGACCGGCATGGCGTCGACGATCGCCAGGCGCGGCACGCGCCCGCGCCCGATGCTGCCGAGGCCGCCGGCGGCGTAGCGACGGACCAGCCAATAGACCAGCGCCACGAGCGCGAGGACGACGATCGCGGTGACGACTATGCGCAGGATCAGTCCGTCCCAGTCGCCGAACATCAGGTTTCGCGCCCGCTTCTTTGCATGTCCGCCGGGATCAGGCCCGAACAGTGTGGCCGAATCTGCAGCAAAGACAACTTTTCCAGTGAGAGAAACCGCAAAGCAAGGGCGGATACCGGTGTGCTGCCGCATCAGCCGGGGAAAAGCGCAACAGTTTTCCGAAAACCCGAATCATCGAATCGGGCTCGTTGAAATTCACTTGCATCCGAACCATTGTCGGCGCGCTAAGTGATTCGCGCTTGTTTTGCCGGCTGATTCGGTGGGCAAGCCTCGACCGGGCCTGATGAGCGATCGCGCCACGACCACCATCCGCTCCGAGCCGGTGATCGACCGGACGGAACGCATCACCGGTGTCGGGCGGCTGCTGATCGTCTCCTTCTTTCTTGTCGGCATGTCGGTCGGCCTCGCCTTCATCCGGCCGGAACTCGCGCAGCCCTTCCTCGTCGGACTCCTGGCGGTGCTTGCGGTGGTCGGCGTCGTGGCGCTGCTGGCGGGCGCGATCGGCATCATCCGCTTCGCCGGGCGCAACCAGGACGACGGTCTCGGCCGCGCTTTCATCGACGGGCTCAGCGAAGGGGTGCTGCTGGCCGATCGTGCCGGCCGCATCGTCTATGCCAACCGGGCCTACGCCGACCTTCTCGGAGCCAGCACCGAGAGCGATGTTCACTCGGTCGAGAACGCCTTCTCGGCCAATGCCGAGGCCACCGAGGCGATCTACCGGGTGGCGCAGCGCGCGCGCGACGGCGAGGCGGCCGAGGAAGAAGTGCGCATGCCGGGGCCGCTCAACCCATCGGCGGGCACGGGCGCGCGCTGGTATCGCATCTCGGCGCGGCCGCTGCACAAGCCGGGCAGCCGTCACCCGCTGACGGCATGGCGGCTGGCGGACATCTCGAGCGAGCGCGCCCGGCAGGAATCGATCTTCCAGGAGCTGCAGTACGCGATCGATTATCTCGACCACGCGCCGGCCGGTTTCCTTTCGGCCGAGCCGGACGGACGCATCGTCTATCTCAACGCGACGCTGGCGGAGTGGCTGGGCATCGACCTGACGCGCTTCGAGCCGGGCTCGCTGACGCTGGCCGGGATCGTGCGCGGCGATGCGGTCGCCCTGCTGACGTCGCCGAACGACATCGAGACGCGCAACCGCACCACCGTCATCGATCTCGACCTCACCAAGCAGAACGGACAGAGCCTGCCGGTCAGGCTGCTGCACCGCGTGCCGGTGACCGCCGACGGCGCACCCGGGGCGACGCGCACGCTGGTGCTGAACCGCAGCCCCGGCGAGGAATCGTCGGAGGCGCTGCGCGCCGCCGAAGTGCGGTTCGCGCGCTTCTTCAACAATACGCCGATCGCGATTGCCGCGATCGACAACCAGGGCCGGATCGGACGCACCAACGCGTCGTTCCTGCGGCTGTTCGGCAACTCGATCCTCGGCGCCGGCACGCGGCGGCTGGTCGACCTCGTCGGCGAGAGCGACCGCACCAAGGTGGCGGCGGCGCTGCGTTCGGCGCTGGACGGGCAGGGCGTCGTGCAGATCGACGCCGGGCTCGCCAACGAAGCCGACCGCACGGCGCGCTTCTACATCAACCCGGTGGCGGAAGGGGCCGGCGGCCCGGAGGCGGTGATCGTCAACGTCATCGACATCACCGAGCAGCGCACGCTGGAAAACCAGGTGCGCCAGCAGCAGAAGATGGACTCGGTCGGGCAGCTCGCCGGCGGTATCGCGCACGACTTCAACAACGTGCTGACGGCGATCATCGGCTTCAGCGACCTTTTGCTCGCCAATCACCGGCCGAGCGACCCGTCCTTCCAGGACATCATGAACATCAAGCAGAACGCCAACCGCGCCGCCGGTCTCGTCCGGCAGCTCCTGGCGTTCTCGCGGCGGCAAACTCTCCGGCCGCAGGTGCTGGTGCTGCGCGACACGCTCTCCGATCTGTCGATGCTGCTGCAGCGGCTGCTCGGCGAGAACGTCAAGCTCGACATCGTCCACGGCCGCGACCTGTGGCCGATCAAGTTCGACCTGAACCAGTTCGAGCAGGTGATCGTGAACCTCGCCGTCAACGGACGCGACGCCATGCCGAAGGGCGGCACGATGTCGATCCGCACGACCAACCTGACGGCGGCCGAGAGCCAGCAGTTCGGCTACAAGCCGCTACCCAAGGCCGACTACGTGCTGATCGAAGTGGAAGACACCGGCACCGGCATGCCGCCCGAGGTGCAGGCCAAGATCTTCGAGCCGTTCTTCTCGACCAAGGAAGTGGGCAAGGGCACCGGCCTCGGCCTGTCGACGGTGTACGGCATCGTCAAGCAGACGGGCGGGCACATCTTCTTCACCAGCGTCTTCGGCCAGGGCACGGTGTTCCGCATCTTCGTGCCGCGCTACGTGCCGGCCGAGGGGGAGCTCGCGGCGGCGACGACCGAGGCCACGCCCGAGATCGCCGACCTCACCGGCACGGCGACGATCCTGCTGGTCGAGGACGAGGAGGCCGTGCGGGCGTTCGCGGCGCGCGCACTGCAGTCGCGCGGCTACAAGGTGCTCGAGGCGACCTCCGGCGTCGAGGCGCTGGAGCTGATGCAGGAGTCCGGCGGGGCCGTCGATCTGGTCGTCTCGGACGTCGTGATGCCCGAGCTCGACGGGCCCTCGATGCTGCGCGAGCTGCGCAAGACGCGGCCCGACCTCAAGATCATCTTCGTCTCGGGCTACGCCGAGGACGCCTTCCGCAAGAACCTGCCGGAAGGCGAGAAATTCTCCTTCCTGCCGAAGCCGTTCTCGCTGAAGCAGCTCGCCGTGGCGGTGAAGGAAACGCTCGGCCGCTAGGTGGCGGTGACGGCGCTTGATGTGCGTAGCGTCGCGAGCAGGTCGCGGATCGCGGCCGGCGCAAAGCCCAGCCCCAGCATCAGCAGCGGCGTGTAGAGTGCGCCCCAGTAGTCATCGAACGCCTTGCCGACGAACAGGAAGAGGACGAGGTAAGCGGTAACGGTCGCTGCGACGCGCCGGCCTTCGCCGCCGGGCCACGCGATGAGGCCAATGGCGGCGAGCGGCAGGAGGATGGCGCTCACCCACTCCGGCGCAAAGGCGAGCAGGCCGTTGAAGGCGGCCGTCCGCAGCACGAAGGGGAGACCGCCGAACTGGAGCCAGCCATAGGG
>DASZQY010000308.1:0-3584 GCA_035549395.1 Bauldia sp. | reverse complement strand
ACGAAGGCGCCCATCTCGAGGTTCTCGTTCACCGTCATCGACGGGAAGACGTTCTTCTCCTGCGGAACGTAGCTGAGGCCGAGCGGCACCAGCGTATCGGGCAGCGCGTTGGTGATCTCGCGCCCGGCGAAGGTGACGGTGCCGCCGGTGATCTTGAGCAGGCCGAAGATCGCCTTCAGCGTGGTCGATTTGCCGGCGCCGTTCGGCCCGACGATGACGCCGATGTCGGCGGCGGTGATGGCGATATCGACGCCGTTCAGGATGGGCGCGCCGCCATAGCCGGCATGAACCCCGCTGACCTCGATCAGGTTCAAGCCACGTTCTCCACTGGCGAACCGAAGTAAGCGGCGATGATCTCCGGGTTGGCGCGGATCGCCGACATCGGCCCCTCGGCGATCACCGAGCCTTCGGCCATGACAATGATCGGGTCACAGAGGCGGCCGATCAGGTCCATGTCGTGCTCGATGACGAAAAAGGTGTAGTGCAGCTCGCGGTTCATGCGCAGGATGTTGTCGGCGAGGTCCTTGAGCAGGGTGCGGTTGACGCCGGCGGCGACCTCGTCGAGCAGCACGGCCTTGGCATCGACCATCATCGTGCGGCCGAGCTCGAGCAGCTTCTTCTGGCCGCCGGAGAGATTGCCGGCGAGCTCGTTCTTGACCGGGTTCAGGCGCAGAAAGTCGATGACCTCATTGGCCTTGGTGCGCACGTGCTGCTCGGCTCGGCTGACGCGGGCCGGGCGAAACCAGACGCCGGCCAGATTCTCGCCCGGCTGGTGATCGGGCACCATCATCAGGTTTTCCAGCGCCGTGAGGTGGGAAAACTCGTGCGCGATCTGGAACGTGCGCAGGAGCCCCTTGGCGAACAGCCTGTACGGCGGCAGGCCGGTGATGTCCTCGCCGTCGAAGAGAATGGCGCCGGTATCGGGTTTCTGGACGCCGGCGACGATATCGAACAGGGTCGTCTTGCCGGCGCCGTTCGGGCCGATCAGGCCGGTGATGGATCCCCGGCGCACTTGCAGCGAGCAGTTATTGACCGCGCGCAGGCCGCCGAAGCTCTTGCTGATCGAGCGGACCTCGATGATCGGGGCAGGAGCGTCCGCCCCCGGTGCATCGGCGGCCGCGCTCAATGCCACGCGCCGGCGCGGGCAGCGCCGCTTTGCCTGCTAAGATGAGCCATGGGCCCCGTGTCCCCTGCCTGCCGAGGCCCGTTAGCCGGGCTCTCCGCATCACTAACGGTTAGCAAGGCATTCGCTGCAAAACAACCGCCGACAGAGCCGCATGCTATCCCTCAGCGCCAGCGGGTGCCGGCTGGGGCGGCGGAGAGCGGGGATCGAGCGCCGCGCTTTCCGGCGTCGCGGTCCTTGGCTCTGGCAGGCCCTGGAAGGATTCGCGCAGCACGCGGTTCGGGGTCGGGCGCCGGCTGATGCGGTAAAGGACGTAGGCGATCACGATTGCCTGAACCGTGGCCGTGAAGATGAACAGGCCCTCGGGCGAAATCGTCACCATCGCCCACGACGCGCCGATCGGCCCGAGCATGCAGCCGAAACCGTAGAGCACGAGGATGGTGGCCGAGATCTTCACGAATTCATCGGCCGCGGCGAAGTCGTTGGCGTGCGCGACGGTCAGCGCGTACATCGGATAGATCATGGCGCCGAAGGCGATGGCGAGCACCGTCACGAGCATGGCCGAGCGCGGGTGAAGCGAGGCGATGACGACGCCGATCGCGATCGCACCGGCGGCGACTCCGATCAGCACGCGGCGGCGGTCGGTGCGGTCGGAAACCCAGCCCAGCGGGAACTGGATCAGCGACCCGCCAAGCACGGCGCCGGCCATCATCGTTGCGATATCGCCGACGGCGAGGCCGATCTGCTGGCCGTAGACGGGGCCGAGCGTACCGAAAGCGCCGTTGACCAGGCCGATGAGGAAGGCGACGACCGCGCCGACGGGCGACACGCGGTACAGGCGGGCGATATCGAGACGCGCCTGATTGATCGGCTGCGGACTCTTGGCATGCGACAACGCTGTCGGGAGCACCGCCAGGCAATAGAAGATCGCGCCGATGGCATAGAAGAAATGATCGGACGGCGGTTTGATCGCGAGCAGCAGCTGGCCGGTCGTCGAGGCCGCGAAGTTCACCATCTGGTAGATCGAAAACAGTGTGCCGCGGTTCTCGCGCGAGGCGCGCTCGTTGAGCCAGCTTTCGACCACCATCGCTGCGCCGGCGAAGCAGAAGCCGGTGACGGCGCGCAGCGGGATCCAGAACCAGGGAGTCACGATCAGCGCATTGAGCAGGATCGTGACCGCGGCGACGGAAGCCACCGCCCCGTACGTGCGCACATGCCCGGCGCGACGCACCATCAGCGGGACGATGAAGCAACCGGCAATGTACCCGGCCGACCAGCTGGTGCCGAGCAGGCCGAGCTCGGTGACGCTGAAACCGGCGTCACCGCCGCGCACGGGCAGGAGGATGCCGTGCAGCCCACCGGCAATGAGCAGGAAGGCGGAACCGAGCAGGAGGGAAGCGACCGCGACGAGCTGTGTGGTCATAGGCCGGGACTGAGGCGGGGGCCGGGACTAAGGCGGGCCGGAATTGTCCGAATCCGTATCGGCACTTGTCGGCCGCCACGGCAGCGAATTCAAGGCACCCGGAGCATCAGATGCGCTCGTCAGGCGCCCAGCGCCTCCTTCAGCATCAAGAGATCGCGCCAGGCCAGCCGCTTCTGCAGGGGCTGGCGCAGCAAATAGGCGGGATGCAGGGTCGCCATGGCGCGAATCGTGCGGGTGCCTGTGTTGAAATCTCGCCATTGGCCGCGGAACTTCAGGATGCCCTGATTGTTGTTCATGAGTTCCGCCGCGGCCGGGGCACCGAGGCAGATCAGGAAATCGGGGTCGGCGAGCTCGATCTGGCGGGCGATGAAGGGCCGGCAGGCGGCGGTTTCCTGCGGCGTCGGCGTGCGGTTGCCGGGCGGCCGCCAGGGCACGACATTGGCGATGTAGACCTTCGTCCTGTCGAGCCCGATGGCGGCCAGCATGCGGTCGAGCAACTGCCCCGAGCGTCCCACGAAAGGCAGGCCCTGAATGTCCTCGTCGCGGCCCGGAGCTTCGCCGACCAGCATCACCCGTCCTTCCGGGTTGCCGTCGGCGAAGACAAGCTGGGTCGCGGTCTTCTTCAGGCCGCAGCCTTCGAAGGCGTCGAGCGCGGTGCGGAGCTCGGCGAGCGTCGTCGCCGCAGCGGCGGCGCTCCGCGCGGCGCGTTCGGTCTCGTCGGGCGCGGCCGGCCTTTCGGCCGGGGCGATGAGCGTGCGCGGCGCCGGCAGGTCGCGGGCGAAGCGCGGCTGCGAATCGGCCGTCACCGCAGGCGCCGCGGCGGATGCCTCCTGAGCGGGTGCCAGGCGATCGAGGGCGGCTTCCTCCAGCGCGCTGTCCACGCCCATCTCGGCGTACCAGGCGAGGAGGGCGGCGGCGTCGGATTGCGAAATCGTGATCGTCATGGGCGTTGGAGGGGATGGTAGCGGCCGGAACAACTCGCGGCAAAGCTCATTGACGGTTCTCCCACAGGGGCCATATCGGCCACCAGGCGGGGCC
>DASZQY010000307.1:0-25920 GCA_035549395.1 Bauldia sp. | reverse complement strand
TCGAAGGCGCTTGCGACACCTTGCGAAATACCGGTAACGGAGGGACCACAATACCGGGGAGCCCATGACGCGGCGCATCATCCAGTTTGGCACCAGCCGGTTCCTGCAGGCACATGCCGATCTCTTCATCCACGAGGCGCGGCTGCAGGGCCAGGATATCGGGCCGATCACCGCGGTGAAGACGACGCCCGGCGGCGATCGCGCCGGGCGGATAGCAGCGCTGAAGCAGTACCGGTCCTACCCCGTTCGCATCCGCGGTCTCGAAGCCGGGCATGTCATCGACCAGACTGTCGACGTCACCAGCATCGACCGGGCACTCGAGGCGGAGACCGAGTGGCCCGAGGTCGTGCGCTGCTTCGCGGAGGAAGTGGAGGTCGCGATCTCCAACGTGGCGGAAGCGGGCTATAAGCTCGACGACGCCGATGCTGGCCACGACTATGCCGGTGGCCGGCCGCCGAGGAGTTTCCCCGCCAAGCTGCTGGCGCTGCTGCGGGCACGGCACGCGCGGGGCGGTAAGCCGCTGTTGTTCCTGCCGACCGAGCTCATCACGGGCAACGGCCACGTGCTCAAAAGCATCCTAAACGGCCTCGCGCGCGACACCGGCCAGCCGGAGAGCTTCATTGCCTGGTTCGGGCGATCGGTCACTTTCCTCGACACCTTGGTCGATCGCATCGTCTCGGCAGAAATCCCGCCGATCGGCGCGGTGGCGGAGCCTTATGCGCTCTGGGCGATCCAGGCGGAAGGCGTCGCGCCTGTGTTCCACCATCCGAGCGTCAAATGGGTCGATGATCTGGAGAGTTATGCCAGCCTGAAACTCTACATCCTCAATCTCGGCCACACGGTCATCACCGAGCGCTGGCTGCGGGTCAAGGGTGCGGCCGACGAAACCGTCCGCCACACCTTGTCCGATCCCGCGGTTGCCGCGCATCTCAAGGCGATCTACGCCGAGGAAGTGCTGCCCGGCTTCGCGCTGCGCGACATGGGCGACGAGGCGGAGCGCTACGTCGCCACGACCATCGAGCGTTTCAACAATCCCTTTCTGGAGCACCGGCTGGCGGATATCGCGCAGAACCACGCGATCAAGATACAGAACCGCATCGGCGCCTTCATCGCCTGGGTGCGCCGGAAACAGCCGGATTTCGCGCCGCCGATGCTCTCGGCGATCGTGGCGCAAGACATGTAAGACAAGATTACGTCTCGCTTGACAACTTTGCCGCACGCCCGCTAGATCAGGCCTGATGAACTGGGATCAGGAGCAGGCGATGCGTACGGAACTGAACGAGTCGGTGATTGCGGTGCCGCCACTGGCGCGGCATGCCGATCTCAGCTTGAACGTCGCGGCCAACACGGCGCTGATCCGGCATCTGGAGCAGGGCGGCATCTCAACCCTGATGTATGGCGGTAACGCCAATCTCTACAATGTGGCGCCCAGCGATTATCCGAAGCTGCTGGACATGCTGTTGGACGCCGCGGCGCCGGACACTTGGCTCATTCCCTCGGTCGGGCCGGATTACGGCAAGATGGCGGATCAATGGGCGGCCTTGCGGGCGCGGCCGTTCCCGACCGCGATGGTGCTGCCCTCCGGCGGAGCCTTCACGGCTGCCGGTGTCGCCGACGGCATCCGTCGCTTCGTCGATGGGTTCGGCAAGCCGGCGATCGCGTATGTGCGCGCGGCGAATTTCCTTGCACCGGAAATGCTGGCGCGGCTGGTCGACGAGAAGGCGGTCACCGCGATCAAATACGCGATCGTGCGCGAGGACCCCGCCGAGGATGCGTTCCTGACCGAGCTGGTGAAGCTGGTGGACCGGGCGCGCATCATCAGCGGCCTCGGCGAGCGCCCGGCGATCAGTCATTGGAAGAACTTCGGCATCCGCGCCTTCACCTCGGGCTCGGTCTCGATCGCGCCGCGCGTCTCGACGGCACTGTTGGAGGCGCTGAAGGCCGGCGATTTCGCCAAGGCGGAGCAGATCCGCGCGCATTTCCTGCCGTTCGAAACCTTGCGCGACACGATCAACCCTATCCAGGTTCTGCATGACGGCGTCAGTCTCGCCGGCGTCGCCGATATGGGGCCGATCCTTCCGCTGATGTCGAACCTGGATGCGACGACCAAGGAGCGCGTAGCGCCGGCTGCGCGCGACCTGCTCCGGCTCAACGAGACGATGTCGGTGGGGAAGGCCGCCTAGGCGGCGCCGTTCTCAGGGCTCGGTGCTGTCGGTCAGCACGCGCAGCCGGGCGTTCTCGATGTGAACGCGCATCGCCTCGCGAGCCTCGTCCGGCTCCTCGGCCTCGATCGCGGTGAGGATCCGGCTGTGCTCCTGCTGCACGAGCTGCAGCCGCCGCGCGCTCTGGCGCAGCGAGAGCTTGCGGGCAAGCTCCATGCCCTTCAGCGTGTTCTCGGTCAGCACCGACATGGTCTGCACGAACAAGCGGTTCTGAGCCGCAGTGGCGATTGCGAGATGGAAGTTCTGGTCGGCGACATGGCCAACCTCGCCCTTGGCGATGACCTCGTCTAGGGCTTCCAGCGCCTTCTTCATGCGGGTGAGATCGGCATCGCTGCGCCGGGTCGCGGCGAGGAAGGCCGCCTCGCCTTCGAGGCCGATGCGAAACTCCATGCAGCGCATCAGTTCGGCGATGTCGCCGATCGGCGCCAGCAGCGGGATCGCCTGCTGCGGCCGCCGCTGGACGAAGGAGCCGGAACCGTGACGCGAGACCAGGACGCGGTCGGCCTGCAGCCGCGACAGCGCCTCGCGCACCACCGGGCGGGAGACGCCGTAGAGTTGGCACAGCTGGCTTTCGGAGGGCAGCTTCTCGCCTTCCACCATCGCGCCCGAGAGGATCCGGTCCAGAATCTGGCCGTAGAGTTGATCGGCCAGTCGGGAAGGGCGGCTCGCCTGCTGCGCCTGCCATTCGATCTTCGGTTGCGCTTTCTGCGCGCCTTGGTTCCTGGACAAACCTTCTCTCCTTGGACTGCCACTTTCGCTGGATCGCGCCTTCCGACGCACCAAGCGCGGCAGAATCGGTAGTGCTCCCTTATACCAAATCGGGAAAACATGCATCGGCAGAAAAGTTTGCCGCGCCTCGCTTGCGGAAAGTCGTCTGATAAGTTTACATTCGGCTTAACAAGATACTGCCAGACAGGGGCTTTGCCGGACTGCCTGCGCCCACCGGCCCGAATGCGAGATGTAACATGAGCTTTCAGCAGCGTTTCGCCGCACTAGGCAACGAGATTCCGGCGGCCGCCAAGCCGGGATCGAGCTTCTTCCTGCCGGCGGTCACCACCGGCTCGCTGGTCTTCATGTCCGGCCAGATCCCGCGCAACGGCGATGAGGTCCTGTATCAGGGCCGGCTCGGCGAGAACATGACCGCCGAGCAGGGCTATGCTGCCGCGCGCTCCTGCGCCTTGAATCTCTTGTTGCAGCTCCAGGCGGCCTGCGGCGGCGACCTCGACCGGGTCTCGCGGATGATCAAGGTGACGGTGTTCGTCAACTCCGCGCCGGGCTTCGTCGATACCTCGGCGGTTGCCAACGGTGCCTCCGAGCTCCTCGTGCAGATCTTCGGCGATGCAGGGCGTCACGCCCGCAGCGCCATCGGCATGGCGACCCTGCCGCGCGGCGTCAGCGTGGAAGTAGAAGCCATCGCGGAACTGAAGTCGTGACCGCCGCGATCGAGGCTCCGGCCGGCGCGTCCCAGCAGGCGCGCGGAACGCGCCGCGACCCGCGCTATGACATCCTGTTCGAGCCGATACGGATCGGCCCGAAAGTGATGAAGAACCGCTTCTACCAGGTGCCGCAATGCACCGGTGCCGGGTGGCCGCGCCCCGGCTCGAACGCGGCGCATCGCCGGGTGAAGGCCGAAGGCGGCTGGGGCGGCATCTGCACCGAATCCTGCTCGATCCATCCCGAGGTGAACCAGAGCACCACCACCAACACCACGCTCTGGGACGAGGGCGACGTCATCAACCATCGCCACATGGTGGACGAGGTCCATAAATATGGCGCGCTGGCCGCGGTCGAACTGGGCGCGGGGGGCGTGAAGGACAATATGTGGAGCCGATACGTCGCGGCCGCCTTCGATCGCTTCCCCTCGACCGGCACGCACAAAGTCTACACCTATCCGGCGGTCGATGAGGACATCCAGCGCCTGCTGCAGATGTACGAAGATGCCGCTAGGCGCGCTCGTGACGCGGGTTTCGATATCCTCTACATTCATGGCGCCGCCGGCGTGTTTCCGTCGCATGCTTTGTCGCGGCACTTCAACCGGCGCAACGACGGGTATGGCGGCGCGTTCGAAGGCCGCGCGCGGCTCTGGGTCGAGGCGCTGGAGCGGCTGAAGAAGGTCGCCGGCGACGATTGCGCGGTGGCGACCCGCATCACCATCGACGATCTCGCCGGGTCGTCGGGTTTGGAGATCCACGATGAGGGCCTGGCCTTCGTCGAATACGTGACCAAGCTCGGCCTGGTCGACATGTGGGATGTCATCATCGGCGGGGCCGGCGAGGATATGTGGGGCGAGGATTCCGGTCCCTCGCGCTTCTACAAGTCGAACCACCAGGCGCCGTGGAATTCCGAGGTAAAGCGCATCGCCACAGTGCCGGTGGTCGGCGTCGGCCGCTTCACCGAGCCCGACGAGATGGTGCGGGTGATCCGCTCCGGCCAGCTCGACATCATCGGCGCGGCGCGACCCTCGATCGCCGATCCCTGGCTGCCGCGCAAGATCGAGGAAGGACGGCCGGAAGACATCCGTGAGTGCATCGGCTGCAACTTCTGCATCTCGCGCTATAACGGCCATAACATGATCGGCTGCACGCAGAACGCGACGGCGATGGAGGAATATCGCCGCGGCTGGCATCCGGAGAAGTTCGCCCCGGCGGCCTCTGCGGAGACCGTGCTGATCGTCGGTGCCGGACCCTCCGGGCTGGAATGCGCCCGCGTCCTGGGCGAGCGCGGCTATGACGTGCATCTGGTCGAGGCGAGCGCCGAGCTTGGCGGGCATATGCGCGACATCCTGCGCATCCCGGCGCTGGCGGAATGGCGCCGCGTCATCGACTACCGCGAGAGCCAGATCGCCAAGATGCCGAACGTCAATGTGATGCGCGGCGCCGGCATGGTGACGGCGGAGCACATCCTGGAATACGGCGCCAGCAAGGTCGTGCTGGCGACGGGTTCGCATTGGGTAGGCAACGGCTTCGGCGCCAGCGGTCCGGATCCGCTGCCTGGCATCGACGCGGCGCTCCCGCAATTCGTGACGCCCGAGCAGTTTTTCGCCGGCAAGGCGATCGGGCAGCGCGTCGCGGTGCTGGATGCCGACGGCTATTTCATGGGGATCAGCATCGCCGAGATGCTGGTCGATCAAGGCAAGCAGGTCGCCCTGGTGACGCATCACGAGATCCCGTCGCCGATGACCGAGCGTACGCTGGAAGGCTACAACCTGCGCCGCATGATGCGTGAGAAGGGCATCGCCGAGCGGTTGAGCCATTGGGTCAGCAAGGCCGAAGTGCTGAACGACGCGGTCGCGCTGCATCTCTATGACCTCTATGGCGACGGCTATCGCCGCACCACCAAGCCGCAGCCGGGCGTCTTTCCGCGCCGGGTGGCGGCGACGGCCGAGGTGATGGAGTGTGACACAGTCCTGCTGTGCACCGCGCGGGAATCGAACCGGGATCTCTATGACGATCTGGTTGCCCACAAGGATCGCTGGGCCGCGGCTGGCATTACGGCAGTGATCCGCTCCGGCGATTGCCTGGCGCCGCGCTACCTCGGCGACGCGATCTTCGACGGCCACCGGATCGCACGCGAGATCGAGAGCGAGAATCCCGAGCGGCCGCGCGCCATCATCCGCGAGCGGCAGATCTGGGGCCACGAAGTGTTTCCGAAGCTCGGCGACCACGTGCTCTGAGGCAAGCGGCCGGCGGCCGGCGTCAGCGCGTCTTGTTCTTTTTCCAGGCTTCGTAGGCCGCCAGAGATTCCGCGTTCGGCGGATAGAGCCCGAAGATCGCCTGCCCGGCCAGCACCCGCTCGGTGACGAAATCCTCGAACGCGGTCTGCTCGGTGCCCCGCTCAGCGACCTCGTCGGCGAGGTGGCGCGGAATCACGACCACACCCTCGCGATCGCCCACCAGCACGTCGCCGGGATAGACCGGGACATCGCCGCAGCCGATCGGCACGTTGATATCGACCGCGTGATGCCGCGTCAGATTGGTCGGCGCCGCGCGACCGCCGTAATAGACCGGATAATCCAGCGCTTCGATCGTCGGCGAATCGCGCAAGCCCCCATCGGTCACCACGCCGGCGGCACCGCGGATCATGGTGCGGGTGACCAGGATGCTGCCGGCGCCGGCGGCGCGGTTGTCCTGGCGACAGTCGATGACCAGAACATGGCCCGGCGGGATGGTCTCGATTGCCTTGCGCTGCGGGTGCTCGAAATTCTCGAACACCGCGGAGACGTCGATATCCTCGCGCGCCGGGATGTAGCGCAGGGTGAAGGCCTCGCCCACCATGTTGGGCCCGCCTTTGGTCAGCCGGCTGACATTGCGCATGAAGGTGTTGCGGAGGCCGCGCGCCATCAGCTGCGACGTCAGGGTCGCGGTGCTGATGTTGCGCAGAAGCTCGCGGGTCACGTCCGAAAGCGGAGCCGAGGTCATGGCGCGATCCTGTGTCTAGAAGAAGGTGCGGATGCCGGAGGTGACATTGTAGTCGTCATCGACCATCGCGATCAGCTGCCATTTGTCGAAGGTCAGGCAGGGATGGGCGATGCCGAAGCCGACCATGTCGCCGACCTGCAGCGGACTGTCGGCCGGCAGGGTCATATGGCAATGCTGGTCGTTGAGATGGGTCACCACATGCGCCGGGTCGATCGGCTGGATATCGGCGGCGGTGGCGCCCCTGCGCGGGCGGAACCACTTCATCGGCTTGGGCAGCGCCGAATCGTAGGTGACGTCGCGCTTGCCCATGGTCAGCAGCGCCTTCACTTGTTCCGGCCGCGACTGCACATAGGCCCAGATCTCCAGGGCCGCGGTCGGCGGCGGGCCCAAGTCATCGACCCAGGGCAGGCGAGCGCGGATCTGCTCGAAGCGTTTCACGTATTCATGGGAATCGTGGGTGAGGTAGCAGCCGCAGCGGATCACCACCTTCACCGGCCGGGAAAGTTTCGCTTCCTTGAAGCGCAGGGTGGCGAGGTCGTAGAACACCGTGCCGCCGGCGGTCAGGATGACCTCACCGGCGCCGAACAGGTTCTGCCGGTCGCATTCCAGGGCGATGTCGATCAGGCCTTGCAGGAATCCGTTGATGCGCTTTTCCGATTCTTCCGCCGAAGCCACGCGCAGCAGGGCCTCGTAGCCTCCGACGCCGCGCAGGGAGAGATGCGGCTCCAGCGATCTGATCTTCTTCCCGACCAAGATCGCCTGGTCTAGCGTGCGGCAGCCGGTGCGGCCGCCGACGAAGCCGCCTTCGAGGATCACCTGGATCGGCCGGGTGAGGCCGACGGCGCTTGCCGCCGCGGCGAGCTGTTCGGCGAGCTCGATCGAGTCGACCAAGCAGTAGAAATCGAAATCGGGATCCCGTTTCAATTCTTCGACCAGGTAGCGCTGCGACTGGACACCGACCGGCTGGTTCGCCAGCAGGATGCGGGGCACGCCGTAGAAGCGGCAGACCTGCATCTGCTCGATCGAACCGATGGTGATGGCCCAGGCGCCGTCCTTTAGCTGCCGCTGGTAGAGCTGCGGGCTCATGGTCGTCTTGCCATGCGGCGCGATATCCGCTCCGGTGGTCTTCAGGAAGTTGCGCATGTAGTTGCTGTTCTGCCGGATGGCGCTTTCCCGCATCACGCAGAGCGGCAGCGGCAGATCCTCGCGCAGTACGTTCCAGCCTTGGGCACCTACCTGCGCCAGCGTGATCGGCTGCATGCCCCCGGGCATGCCCTTGGTCCGCCCGTCGATCAGGCTGGCGTCGAGTTCGCTCAGGTTCATCGCGTTTGTTCCTCTCCGATCTGCAGGTTGTCTTACATCTTGCTGCTTTGGGCCGCAAGCCGCGCAAGACGACGTGCCGATCGGGACGCCGTTTTGCGCGATCCCCCATGATGGATACTGCGCGTCGAGTGGCTGTCCGGCGCGGCGTTGCAGGCGATTTGACGCGATCCATTCGACCTGCGAACAAAGATGACTGACAAGTTTATAAATTGTTGACACTCGCGGCGATGCTATGCGAGCCTTTCGCCTAAGGCGCAAAGCGCCGCGGGAGAGCTTGTAAAAAGCAATCAACGACAAGGGATGGCGTGACATGTCAGATTATCAGCGATCTCAGACGTTCAGGCGCCGGTTGGCGGATGTCAGCGTGCTGGCGGTGCTCGCAGGCGCGCTTTTCATCTCGCCGGCGATGGCGGTGGACTATCACGAAGCGCCGATGCTGGACGAGCAGGTGAAGGCCGGCAAGCTGCCGCCGGTCGCCGAGCGCCTGCCCAAAGATCCGCGCGTTGTGCAGCCGGTCGAGCAGGTCGGCAAGTATGGCGGAACCTGGCGCTCCGGACTGGTCGGCGGGTCCGACCGCAACTGGCTGTTCCGCATCGCCGGCTATGAGCCGCTGGTCGCCTGGGATCGCGAGTGGAGCGGCAAGACCATTCCGAACCTCGCCGAATCCGTGACCACCTCCGACGGCGACAAGGTCTTCACGGTGAAGTTGCGCGAGGGCCTGAAATGGTCCGACGGCAAGCCTTTTACCAGCGACGATATCGGCTTCTTCATCAACGACATCGTCGGCAGCAAGGAGCTGATGCCGAACGGTCTCGACTGGCTGATGAGCGACGGCGAGCCCGGCAAGTTCGCGAAGATCGACGACACGACCTTCACGATCACCTTCAAGGCGCCGTACGGCATGTTCATGCAGCGCATGGCCAGCAATTACGGCGTGCAACTGGTCATGATGGCGAAGCACTACTGCTCGCAGTTCATGCCGACCTACAACAAGGACGGCTTGGACAAGCTGATCGCCGACAACGGCGTGAAGACCTGGGCGGACCTCTTCATCAAGAAGTGCGCGGTGGATACCGAGGCCAACGAGCGCTGGCAGAACCCGGATCGCCCGACCATGGAACCCTGGGTGATCAAGGACCCGTATGTCGGCGGCGCCACGGTGGTAACGCTGGTGCGCAACCCGTACTACTTCAAGGTCGATCCGGCCGGCAACCAGCTGCCCTACATCGACAAGCTCAGCGCCTCGGTCAATGCCGACGTGCAGACGCTGGTGCTGAAGATCGTCAACGGGGAGATCGACTACCAGGATCGCCATGTCAACGCCAACTCGAACCGTGCCGTGTTCGTCGATGCCGCCGAGAAGGCGAATATCCGAATCATCGACGGCCCCGACGCCGATATGAACACGACCATCATCTCGCTCAACCTGACCAGCAAGGATCCGGTCAAGCACGAGATCTTCAACAACAAGGACTTCCGCATCGGTCTTTCCTACGCGATCGACCGGCAGGCCATCATCGACTCCGCCTTCGTCGGTCAGGGCGAGCCCTGGCAGGCGGCGCCACGCAAGGAATCGCCGTTCTACAACGAGCGGCTGGCCAAGCAGTACACCGAGTACGACGTCAAGAAGGCCAACGAATATCTCGACAAGGCCTATCCCAAGAAGGATGGCGAAGGCTTCCGCCTCGGGCCTGACGGCAAGCGGATCAGCTTCAACATCATGGTGATCCCCGCGCTCGGCGACTTCCTGGATTCGACCCAACTGGTGGCCAAGTACTGGCAGACGGTCGGTGTTGATGCCAAGGTCCAGACCGTGGACCGCACGCTGTTCTACGATCGGAAGGACAACAACGACCACGACGCGGCGGTCTTCCTGGGCAGCGGCGGCATGGGCGATGCGCTGTTCGAACCGACCTTCTACTTTCCGTTCTGGAACGAGAGCCTGTTCGCCGTGCCATGGGGCAACTGGTTCGCGTCGGGCGGCAAATCCGGCGAAGAGCCGCCGGCCGAGGTCAAGAAGCAGATGGATATCTACCGCGAACTGACCCAGTCGGCGGATCCGGACAAGCAGAAGGCGCTGATGAAGCAACTGCTCGATATCGCGGCCGACCAGTTCTACGATATCGGCATCAACACGCCGGGCCCGCTCTACTCGGTCAGCAAGAACAACCTGCACAACGTCTACGCGCGTCCGTTCGCCTGGACCTATCCGACGCCGGTCGCGAGCAACACCGAGCAGTACTACTTCGACCCGCCGCAGCAATGATGGCAGCGGGCATGCCGCGGGAGCGCAGGCCACGGCCGTCCCGCGGGTGAGGGAGCAGTGATGCGAGGCACCACGGCGGAAGCACCGGCGCCCAGGGCAACCTTGGGCGCCGGTCGTCCACCACGGAGGTCGGCGACGGGAGAGCTTCCGTGCTGGGTCTGATCATCCGCCGCCTGCTTCTGATGATTCCATCCTTCTTCGCAGTCAGCGTGGTCGCGTTTGCGATCATCCAGCTGCCACCCGGCGATTTCGTCACCAGCTACGCGGCCGATCTCGCGACCTCCGGCGCGCCGCCCGATCAGGCGCAGCTCGACGCGCTGCGGGTGCGCTACGGCCTCGACCAGTCGCTGGTCCAGCAGTATTGCGCCTGGATCGGCAATGCTCTTCACGGCGATCTCGGCATGTCGTTCGAGTATCGCGCGCCGGTCGCCGACATCATCTGGGGCAGGCTCGGCATGACGACTCTGGTCGCGTTCTGTACCTTGGCCTTCGTCTGGCTGATCGCCTTTCCGGTCGGCATCTTCTCGGCGGTGAGGCAGTACAGCATCGGCGACTATGTCGTGACCTTCCTGAGTTTCCTGGGCATGGCGACGCCGAGCTTCCTGCTGGCGCTGTTCGTGATGTACCTGTCGGTGAAGTATCTCGGCTATTCCGTCGGCGGACTGTTCTCGCCGGACTTCGTCAACGCGCCCTGGAGCGGTGCCAGGGTCCTCGACCTCATCAAGCATCTTTGGATCCCGGTCTTCGTGCTGGGCGTCGCCGGCATCGCCGCCCTGGTGCGAATCATGCGGGCCAACCTGCTGGACGAACTCGGCAAGCCCTATGTCGAGACCGGCCGCGCGAAGGGCCTGCCGGAGACGCGCCTGATCCTCCGCTATCCGACGCGGGTCGCGCTCAATCCCTTCATCAGCACGGTCGGCTGGGTGCTGCCCGTGCTGGTCTCCGGCGACGTCATCGTCTCCAGTGTGCTCAGCCTCCCGACTTCCGGGCCGATCCTGATCCAAGCGCTGAAGACCCAGGATATGTATCTCGGCGGCGCGCTGATCATGTTCCAATGCATCCTGGTGCTGATCGGCACCCTGGTCTCCGATCTGCTGCTGATTTGGGTCGATCCGCGAATCCGCTATGACCGATAATCTCGGCGCCCAGGTCGAGGCCGCGGCGCCAACGCAGCCCGTCACCGCCATGACCCTGCAAGGCTCCGCCTCGCAGTGGAAGCTGATGTGGTGGCAGTTCCGCCGCCACAAGATGGCGATGGCGAGCCTGGTTGTCCTGCTGCTGATCCTGATCGTCGCGGCGTTCTGCGAGTTCATCGCGCCCTTTCCGGCCGACGCCTTCACGCCGCGCTTCACCTACGCGCCGCCGCAGCGCGTGCACCTGTTCGATCGTGACGAAAGCGGCGGCCTGGTGTGGCGGCCCTATGTCAACGGCTACAAGGTGACGATCGATCCGGTCGCCTTGCGCCGCACCTTCGTGATCGACGAGGCGGTGAAATACCCGATCGGATTCCTCGTGCCGTCCGACCCCTATCCGATGTGGGGCGGCGTGTTCATGCCGGAGACCAAGCTGATCGGCCCGCTGCACAAAGGCGATCCGGTCTTCCTGCTCGGCGCCGACCGGCTCGGCCGCGATCTCTTCAGCCGCATCGTCTATGGCACGCGCATCTCCATGTCGATCGGCCTCATCGGCGTGACCCTGAGCCTGGTGCTTGGGATCGTGCTCGGCGGCATCTCCGGCTACAAGGGCGGCTGGGTCGACAACGTCATCCAACGGGTGATCGAGTTCATCCTGTCGCTGCCGACCACGCCGCTCTGGCTCGGCCTCGCCGCGGCGATGCCGTCGAACTGGCCACCGCTCAGGATCTACTTCGCCATCACCATCATCCTGTCGCTGATCGGCTGGACCAACCTGGCCCGCGTCATCCGCGGCAAGTTCCTGTCGCTGCGGACCGAGGATTTTGTCACCGCCGCGCGCCTGGATGGCGCCAGCGAACCGCGGATCATCTTCCGGCACATGGCGCCTTCGTTCTTCAGCCATATCATCGCCGAGATCAGCCTGGCGATCCCGGCGATGATCCTCGCTGAAACAGCGCTCAGCTTCCTTGGCCTCGGCCTGCAGCCGCCGATCGTGAGCTGGGGCGTGCTGCTGCAGGAGGCGCAGAACATCCGCGCCATCTCCACGGCACCCTGGCTCTTCACGCCGGGCCTTGCCGTGGTGGTGACGGTGCTGGCGCTGAACTTCGTCGGCGACGGGCTGCGCGACGCGGCCGATCCTTACAGGCAATGACCGTGGCAAGCACCGACGTTCCCGCCGATACGGTTGTCGAGGTCAGGAACCTCTCGACCTGGTTCGACACCGGCCGGCATGTGCTGAAAGCGGTGGACGGCATCAATCTGACCTTGCGCCGCGGCCGCACGCTCTGCGTCGTCGGCGAGAGTGGTTCGGGCAAGAGCATCACCGCGCGCTCGATCCTCAACATCGTGCCGAAGCCGGGCAGGATCGTCGGCGGCGAGGTGCTGCTGCATGCGCCGGGTAGCAAGCCGGGGGTGCTCAACCTTGCGGCGCTCGATCCCAAGGGCCGGCGAATCCGCGCCATCCGCGGCCGCGACATCAGCATGATCTTCCAGGAGCCGATGGCGAGCCTGAGCCCGGTCCACACGATCGGCCAGCAGATCGTCGAGGCGATCCGCCTGCACCGGCCGCTGAGCAAGGCCGAGGCCCGGGCCCGCGCGATCGAGGTGCTGGCGCAGGTGAAGATCCCGCGGCCCGAACGTGCGGTGAACCGCTATCCCTTCGAGTTCAGCGGCGGCATGCGCCAGCGCGCGATGACCGCCATGGCGCTGGTCTGCGAGCCGCGCCTGGTCATCGCCGACGAGCCCACCACCGCGCTCGACGTCACGACCCAGGCCGAGATCCTGGACCTCATGAAGTCGCTGCAGGCGCAGAACGGCATGGCGCTGATGTTCATCACCCACGACATGGGCGTGGTCGCGGAGATCGCAGATGACGTCGCCGTTATGTATCACGGCAAGGTGGTGGAGCAGGGGCCGGTCCACCAGATCTTCGCCGCACCCCAGCACCCCTACACCCAGCGCCTGCTGAGCTCGGTTCTGGCGCTGGAGAGCCGGTCGGCCAAGGCCGGGCTCGCACCGAAGCCCACGCAGGACGACGCGATCCTCGACGTCACCGGACTGACCATGATCTTCCAGCCGCGGCGGAGCTTCTTCAGCCGCAAGTCCAAGGACGAGCCGGTGAAGGCGCTCGACAACGTCGACTTCACATTGAAGCGCGGCGAGATCCTCGGCATCGTCGGCGAGAGCGGCTCGGGCAAGACCACGCTGGGCCGCTGCGTCATGCGCATCCTGCAGCCGACCGGCGGCCATATCCTGTTCAAGCCGCGCGCCGAACCCGCCACCGACCTCGCCGGACTGCCGCTGAAGGCGGTGAAGCCTGCTTGGTCGAAGATGCGGATGATCTTTCAGGATCCGTTCTCATCGCTCAACCCGCGCATGACCGTGCTCCAGGTCATCGCCGAGCCGCTGCGCAACAATTTCGGTCTCAGTCCGAAGGCGCTCGAGCAGCGCGTCGCCGAGCTCCTGGAGCGCGTTGGCCTGCCCCGCGAGGCCATGTGGCGCTACCCGCATGCCTTCAGCGGCGGCCAGCGCCAACGCATCGGCATCGCCCGTGCCATCGCGCTGAAGCCGGAACTGATCATTGCCGACGAGGCGACCTCGGCGCTCGACGTCTCCCTCCGCGCGCAGGTGCTCGATCTGCTGCTCGACCTGGTGCGCGAGCTTTCGATCAGCTTCATCTTCATCGGCCACGATATAGGTGTGATCCGCTACATGTGCGACCGCGTCGTAGTCATGCATGGCGGCAAGATCGTCGAGAGCGGGCCGACGGATCAGGTCTGCGACTATCCGCAGCATCCGTATACGCAGTCGCTGATCTCGGCCATTCCCAAGCCCGATCCAAATCTACGCGGCACCACCAAACGCATCCGCTACATCGAAGCGCCGGCCGCGACGTGAGTCCCAAGGTCGATTGCGTCCTCGACATCCGCGTCGAGCTCGGCGAATGCCCGGTCTGGTCGGAGACGGAGCAGGCGCTCTACTGGATCGACATCTACGCCGGGCGGCTGCATCGCTTCGATCCTGCGACCGGCGCCGACCGCTTCTGGCAGATCGGCGAGCCTGTCGGATCCTTCGCGCTCTGCCGCGAAAACCAGGCGCTGTTGGCGCTGAAGTCCGGCCTGCATCGCTTCGATCTTGCCTCCGGCGCCTTGTCGCCGATCGCGCGTGCGGAAGCGGACATGCCCGGCAACCGCATGAACGACGGCCGCTGCGACCGGCAGGGCCGGTTCTGGGTCGGCAGCATGGCCGATCCGGTCGATCCCGCGACGCCGCGCGGCACCCTCTACCGGCTCGATGCGGCGTTGAAGTGCCAAGCGATGGCGGACGGCTATTTCGTCTCCAACGGCCTTGCCTTCAGTCCTGACGGCCGCACGCTCTATCACTCGGACTCTTACGCGCCGGTGCGCACCATCTGGGCTTGGGATCTCGATTCCGATAGCGGGGACATCTCCAACAAGCGCGTCTTCGTCGACACCAAGGGCATGCCGGGACGGCCGGATGGCGGCGCGGTCGATGCCGACGGTTGTTACTGGATGGCGGCGAACGACGGCTGGGAGCTGGTGCGATTCACGCCCGCCGGCAAGGTCGATCGCCGGATCGCTCTGCCGGTCGCCAAACCCAGTATGGTCGCCTTCGGCGGCAGCCAGCTGGACACGATCTACATCACCTCGATCCGCCCGGCCGGGGGATTAGAGCAGCAGCCGCAGGCGGGAAGCATCTTCGCGGTCGATGCCGGGGTCACCGGCCTGCCGGAGCCGCTCTTCGCTGGCTGAGCGTCAGCGGATGATGTCCTTCGAGGCGAATGCGCCGCCCTGGTACATGACTTCGGGCGCCTTCAGGTCGCGCCTGTCGCCGTCGGGCGCGACCGCCTTCGCGAAGCTCTCGGCATTGTCCTGCGGTCGATAATCAACCTGCGGCGAGGTGCTGTTGTCCCACCAGGCCCGGTCGTTCTTGGAGACGCCGTAGAGCACGGTGCGGCCGAGATTGGGCGAGGCGAAGCAGGCTTCGATCATGCGCAGCAGGTCCTCATAGGACTGCCAGGTCGAAAGCTGGCGGATGTCGGTGGGATCCGCGCGCGCGGTGCCGATACGCAGCGAGGCGCTCTGCACGCCGTACTTGTCGAAATACATGCTGGCGATGTCCTCGCCGAACGCCTTGGACACGCCGTAGAGCGAGTCCGGCCGGGTCCGGACCTCCGTGTTCAGCCGATCGTCGCGGGTATAGAAGCCGGTCGCGTGGTTCGAACTCGCATAGACGATCGGTCCCGCACCGTGGCGCCGGGCGGCCTCGAAGATGTGATAGGTGCCCTGGATGTTGGCGCGGAGGATCTTGTCGAAGGTCGTCTCGTAGGAGATGCCGCCGAAATGCACGATGCGGCCGACGCCCTGGCAGAGCTTGTCCACCGCATCGTAGTCGCCGAGATCGGCGGTGACCGTTTCCTCGTTGGCGAGGGCCGGGCCGCATTCGACGATGTCGGTTGAGCGCAGCGCGCCGTAACGCTCGATCAGGCGCGGCCGCAGCCAGCGTCCCAGGGTGCCGCCGGCACCGGTCAACAGCAGGGGAAGCGTCTTGGCCATCTCAATTTTCCTTGGAAGTCGTTCCACGAGTGGTAAACTTGTCGGGCAAGTATTTCAACGCCTTTTCTGGCGCCCCGCGACCCCTGAACGGGGCGCGGCGTGATCTCCGGGGGAAAGCATGATCGACGTCCGCTGCTACGCAGACAAGAACAAATGCGGCGCCGCCGCGGCGGCGTTTGGCGCCGAGGCGATCAGGAAGACCATCGCCGCACGCGGTCGCGCCACCATCGTGGTTGCGACCGGCGCCAGCCAGTTCGAGATGTTGGCGGCCCTGGTGCAGGCGCCGGGCATCGACTGGTCGAAAGTCACCGCCTTCCATCTCGACGAATATATCGGCATGTCGGACGCCCATCCGGCGAGCTTTCGCGGCTATCTGAAGCGGCGCTTCTGCGACAAGCTGCCGATGCTCGGCGCCTTCCACTACATCCGCGGCGATGCGCCCGATCTTGGAAAGGAGATCGCGCGGCTCAATGCGCTGATGGACCGCGACCCGATCGATGTCATGTTCGCCGGCATTGGCGAGAACGGCCATCTCGCCTTCAACGATCCGCCCGCGGATTTTGACACCGCCGCCGCCTTCAAGGTCGTGCGGCTCGACGATCGCTGCCGCCAGCAGCAATTCGGCGAGGGCTGGTTCAAGACCTTCGACGAGGTGCCGAGCGAGGCTATCTCGATGACGGTGAAGCGCATCATCTCCGCCCGCACCATCATCGTGACCGTGCCCGACGCGCGGAAGGCCGATGCGCTGCATGCGGTCCTGGACGGGTCGGTCACCAATATGTGTCCGGCGTCGATCCTGCAGAACCACGCAGACTGCCACCTCTTCATCGACGTGCCGGCGGCGGGCAACCTCACGACCAAGCCGGCGATCCTGGTCGCCTGATGGGCGCCGCGCCCGAGAGCATCTCCGCCTGGCTGCGCAAGCGCTTCATCCCCGGCTGGGTGTCGCGCGCCTGGCAGCCGGGCCTGCCCGGCTTTGTCGAGAGCGTAAGGTGGGGCGACGGCGCGGCGATCCCGCCGCAAAGTTGCAGTACCATGGTGACCGGGCGTCTGGTCCATGCGTTTAGCCTGGGTCACGCCTTCGGCGCTGGGCCGTCGTCGCTCCAGGCGGCGAGATATGGCATCGACGTGTTGCTCGGCCGGGCGCGGCGCAGCGATGGCGGTTTCGCACATGCGATCGCGGCGGACGGCTCGATCGCTGATCCCAATAGCGACCTTTACGACCTTGCCTTCATTCTTCTGGCGCTCGCGGCCTATGCTGCGGCATCAGGACGTCGCGATGTCCTCGACGTTGCCGATATGATCGGCGCGCGGCTGGATCGCGATCCTGCCGGTGGTTTCAGAGAGCCCGCGCCGGCGGACGGGAAGCGCCTGCAATATCCACAAATGCATCTGTTCGAGGCCTTTCAGCTGCTGGCGCGGGTGGCGCCGAGGCGCGGCTGGGAAGCACGCGCCGATGCCATTGTCGATCTCGTTGAGCGCCGTCTGATCCAGCCGGAGGGTTGCCTCGACGAGTGGTATGACGGCAACTGGCAGGCAGTTGACGCCGGGGGCGATCCGCAGCGCGAACTCGGCCATCAATTCGAATGGGCATGGCTGCTCTATCGCCATGCCTGGACGTCGAGTGAGGCGCGCGCCGCCGCGATTGCGGATCGGGTCTACGCTTTCGGCAAGGACGTCATCGGCCCGACGATCGGCCCGCTGCCCAATGGCATCGACCGGGCGAAGCGGCCGCGTGAACCTGTGCGGCCGCTCTGGCCGTTGACCGAGTTGTTGCACGCCGCATGCCTTGCGGAGTTCGCGCGGCCAGGCGGGGGCGATGCCCAGGTCGCGAAAGCCGCCGTCGCGGCGATATTCGCGCATCATCTCGACGCCGAGAGCGGTCTCTGGATCAACGCCTTGCACGCGCGGGATCACCCGGCCGACCGGGTAGTCCCGTCACGGCTGCTCTATCACATCGTGCCGGCGCTCATCACCTTTGCCGGCGAGCACGAGGCTGCGCTCAACGCGCCCAACCCGCTGTTCGACCGCTACAGAAGCTGAGCGTTACGAGGCGTCCTGCGTCAGTCTCATGCTGAATGCGACCGGCTCGGAGACGGTCATCGACAGAGCGTCGCGATCCATAGCCATTGATTGCTGAGCCTGGCGCGGCGGGAAGCTGCCGGCTGCGGGGCGCGAGAGACTGATCGCCATGTCCGCTTCTGGCGCTTAGCTGACTGCTGCGATCGACCGATACGTCGGCAGTGGCGGCCTCGGTTGAGACGACATGGTCAGCCTTGAGCACTAAGCGGACATATGAGACGCGCACGGCTATTCACGCTAAGCGGACGTCTCTAGACCGGGGTGGACCGGAATCTGGCAGTTTCGGCGCTTCTAGTAGTCTGTGGACAAACTAAGCGCGCGCCATTTGCGATCCATCTCAAACTTGCCGAGATCCGCTCGCTCTATCGCTTGAACTGCGTCACTGCCCAGAGGGAGCCTGAGCGGCGGGTCGGGTAGCTCCACGATCTTGAGAAGGACCTTCGCGGCCTTGTTTGGATCGCCCGGTTGGTTGCCGTTATAGTCTCGCTGGTAACGTGACGCGGCGCCGACCGTTGATTCGTATTCAGGCCGAGCAGCGCGGAGCTTCGTCGATGCTCCTGCAAAGTCCGTGCGAAAGCCGCCGGGTTCGACAATGGTGACTTTGATCCCCAGCGGCGCAACCTCCTTGGCCAATGCTTCCGAGAAGCCTTCGACGCCCCATTTGGCTGCAGAATAGGCTGCCCGCCCGGTGGCGCCGATTCGACCGCCGACCGACGAAAATTGCACGATATGGCCGGAGCCCTGCATGCGCATGAGCGGAATGGCGGCTTTCGTTGTGTAGATCGTGCCGAATAAATTGGTTTCGATCTGCGCCCGGATTTCCTCGACGGAAGTGTCTTCGACCGAGCCGATGTCTCCATAGCCCGCATTGTTGACGACGACGTCGAGCCGGCCGTAGGCCACTACGGCGGCTTTTATGGCCAGGTCGGCTGCGCGCGGGTCGGTCACATCGTGGGTAAACGGGTGGACGTGGCTGCCGAATCTTTCGCAAAGCGCATCAAGCCGGGTGGGATTGCGGGCGCTGGCAACCAGGCGATGGCCGTCTTCGAGAACGGCTTCGGCAAGCGCACGACCGAGGCCCCGGGAGCTTCCGGTGATGAGCCAAACCTTTGAATCGGCAGAGGCCACTTTTTGCTTTCCTTTGTCATTCGGGGGCGGCGAAGACCAAGTGCGTCCGCAGCCCGCTTTAGCGCGCCAGCCTTGTGAAGACGAAGTCATGGCCGTTCACCCGCGCTTGGTGACAGACAAAGCAGGTCTGATGCTGCGCTTCGTCGGTAGGTCGGCCATGGATGAATCTGCCGAAACCCCACCCGCCGGTGGTCGCATATCTCTTTGAGTCCTTGACCATGACTTGGACCGTGGTTGCCGGTCCGGGAATCGAAGCGGACTCGAACTCGGGAGAGGAAATGCGCTTCCAGGCGAGTTTCACAAGCACAGTTCCATCCGGAAACGGCAGAGCGCCGTCCCTATAGGCTTTGAGCGCGATCTCGTTGCCGAGAACGACGCGCAGCTCATTGAGCGGTGCGGCTTCTTCGGCGGCGCCGATCAATTCCCAGGAACGATAGCCGTTCGGGATCGTGACGCCGTAGATAGGCGATGCGGCGCTGACCGGCGCGTCGGTGTCAGCCGCGACAACGGCCGCTGCTGCCGTCGCTGCGGCAAACCCGAAGCCGGCCATGAGTTGGAAGACAAGGCTTCGCTTCATGTCGCGATCCGTCAAAGCCGGCCGGCGTCGATGATGGCTTCCGCGAAAGCCTTCGGCGCCTCCTGCGGAAGATTGTGCCCGACGCCTCCGGAGATACTGCGATGCTGGTACTTGCCGGAGAATTTCTTCGTATAGGCGCTGGGTTCGGGGTGTGGCGCGCCGTTGGCATCACCCTCGAGCGTGATCGTGGGCACCGCGATGGTCGGTCCGCGCTCCAGTTTGGCTTCGAGGGCGTCGAAGCGGGACTCTCCCTCGGCGAGGCCCAGCCGCCATCGATAGTTATGCATGACGACCGCGACGTGATCCGGATTGTCGAACGCGGCGGCGGATCGGGCGAAGGTTGCGTCGTCGAAGTGCCATTGCGGCGAGGCGAGCTGCCATATGAGCTTGGCGAAGTCGCGCCGGTACTCGGCATAGCCGGCGCGGCCGCGCTCGGTCGCGAAGTAGAATTGATACCACCACGCCAGCTCCGCTTTCGGGGGTAACGGCGCCTTGTTGGCCTCGCGGCTTCCGATCAGATATCCGCTGACGGATACCATCGCCTTGCACCGTTGCGGCCAGAGGGCGGCGACGACATTCGCCGTTCGCGCGCCCCAATCGAATCCGCCGATGACGGCCTTCTCGATCTTGAGCGCATCCATGAACGCGATCGTATCGACGCCGAGCGCGGCTTGCTGGCCGTTGCGCGGGGTGCTCTCCGCAAGGAACCGCGTCGCTCCATAGCCTCGCAGATATGGAACCAGCACCCGGTATCCGGCCGAGGCGAGCAGCGGCGCCGCTTCCGCGTAGCTGTGAATGTCGTATGGCCAGCCATGAAGCAGGATGACCGGCGGGCCGTCTTGTGGACCGATCTCGGCATATCCGGTCTGAAGGACGCCGGCCGCCACCAGCTTCGGCGACTTGAACTCGGCCGGCACGTCCGTTCCGCTGGCGGATTGCGCACGCGCGGGGCGGCTGTTGACGAAGGGCGCGAGGACGGCGAATGCCGAAGCGAGTCCAACCATGCCGCGGCGGCGGCGATCGATGGCATCGGATTCGTGGGCGGCTGCCTTCGAGGACGCGTCTTGGGTCATCGGAGACTCCTTCGCATTGCAGTTCGGGCAAGGGCGGCGGACGCCCGGTCAGGCCAGTTCGATGGAGATGTCGATGTTGCCGCTCATCGCCTTCGAATAGGGACAGGTCCGGTGCGCCTGTTCGACGATTTCCCGGGCGACGGCGGGCTCAACTCCCGGAAGGCTCACCCTGAGCCTCGCCCGCAGGAAATAGCCGCCGGCCGCCAGGTTCAGATCAACCTCGGCGTCGATTGCCGAATTGCCGGGCAGCGCGACGTGCATGCTCTTGGCGGCAATCCCCATCGCGCCCTCGAAGCAGGCGGACCATCCGGCCGCAAGAAGTTGCTCGGGGTTGGTGCCGCTGCCGGGCACGCCCGGAGGGGTCAGCCTGATATCGAGCCGGCCGTCGGAGCTGCGCGCCACTCCGTTCTCCCGCCCGCCCATCGTGCGGACCTTACCGGTGTATATGAGCTGCTCAGGAACGGTCATGCCGGATTCCCGCCGGCGGTCATGCCCGGAGCGACTTGAATGCCGCCCGGACTTCCCGGACGAACAGCTCCGGCTGTTCCCAGGCCGCGAAGTGTCCGCCGTTGCTCGCTTCGCTGAAGTAGACCAGCTTGTGATAGCAACGCTCGGCCCAGCTCCGGGGCGCTTGGTAGATCTCGCCCGGGAACACCGTGACCGCGACCGGCAGGTCGGCGATGTCGACCGCATTGAAGTTGTTGGAGTGATCCTCCCAGTAGATCCGGGCGGCTGATGCCCCGGAGGCGGTGAGCCAGTAGAGCGAGATGTCGTCCAGCATCTCGTCTTTCGTCAGGACCCGCTCGGGCTCGCCGCCGCTATAGGTCCATTGGGCGAACTTCTCGTAGATCCAGGCGGCGAGGCCCACGGGCGAGTCAACCAGCGAATAGCCGATGGTCTGGGGCCGCGTGACCATCATGCTCGCATAGCCGGAACTGTCCTTGTAGAAGCTGTCGAGCGCCTCGAACGCAGTCTTCTCCTTGGCGGTCAATCCGCCCGGTGCCGGCCCGCCGGCCGCGAGGATGGCGGCGATCTCTGGCGGGACGGTGCCCGGCATGTTGACGTGAATGCCGATCAGCCCCGGCACCTTCTGGAGCGCCATGCGATGCGAGATAACGGAGCCGCAATCGCCGCCCTGCGAAACATAGCTTTCATAGCCCAGCCGCCCCATCAGCACCGCCCAGGCGCGGCCGATATGGTCCGAACCCCATCCGCTCTCCACCGGCTTGCCCGAGAAGCCGAAGCCGGGAATGGAAGGCACGACGAGATGGAAGGCATCTTCCGCCACGCCGCCATGCGCCGTGGGATCGGTGAGCGGCGCGACGACCTTCATGAACTCCAGGATCGATCCGGGCCAGCCATGGGTCATGATCATGGGCATGGCATTCGCGTGGGGAGATCGGAGATGGATGAAATGGATGTCGAGGCCATCGATCTCGGTCACGAACATCGGCAGCGCGTTCAGCCGCGCCTCGACCTTGCGCCAGTCGTAGTCGGTCCTCCAGTAGCCGATGAGCTCTTGCATCTTGGCGAGCTGGACGCCCTGCGACTTGTCGTTGACGGTCTCCGGGAGCGGCCAGCGGGTTGCCGCCAGGCGATTCCGCATTTCGTTGATGGCGTCGTCCGGAATGGCGATACGGAAGGGTCTGATGGCTGGCGCATCGCCCGTGGCGCGGGCGTCCAAGGGCAACGCGCCGAGCGCTGCGGAGGCGGCGGAGGCGGCCAGGAGGGCGCGCCGCGTGAATGACGGGATTGAAGATGACATCGGGGGCCTCCGGCGAGGTTCCTATTGCGTCACCCGACACATAGAGGATGATCCCCGGAACCGCCCGTTATAGGTTGTGAGCGGTTGTTAGCGCTTGCCTGCGACGCGGAATTCGACGCCAGCCCACTCCAGCGAGATTACTGTTCGATGCAGCCATGACAGGTCCGACGGCAGGAACTGGTGCCCGCATATCCTTCGGTCCATTTACACTGGATGCGTCGGCGCGGCTGCTCCTACGGGATGGTGCCCATGTGGATCTCAGCGGACGGGCATTCGACATCCTCCTGTCTCTGGTCTCTCGTCCGAATGAGATCGTCGCCAAGCGCGATTTGCTGGCCCGCGTTTGGCCGGACGTGACGGTCGAAGAGGGGAGTCTTCGATTTCACATCGCAAACCTGCGGAAGGCACTGGGAGACGGCAAGGACGGAAACCGCTACATCGCCACGTCACCGGGACGGGGCTATCGCTTCGTCGGAGAGGTCAGGCAGTGGGATGGCCGGGCCGTCGGGCCGCCGCCCGATCTTGCGGCGGACTATCCCCAGGCAAACCTGCCCAGCCGGCTTCTGCGCATGGTCGGCCGGGACGAAGACATCGCCACCCTGACGGACGAGGTGACCGATCGGCGGTTCGTCACGATCGTCGGCTCCGGGGGCGTCGGAAAGACCACAGTCGCGACGGCGGTCGGCCATGACCTGATGAGCCGGTTTGCCGGTGCCGTGCATTTCGTCGATCTTGGCGTACTCGCCGATTCCAATTTGGTGGCGGAGGGCATCGCGTCCACGCTGGGTTTGCCGCTCCAATCGCACGATGTGACCACCGCGCTTGTTTCCTATCTTGCGGGCAGGCGCATCCTGCTGATCCTGGATACCTGTGAGCATATCGTCGATGCGGTCGCGCGCCTCGCAAGTCGCCTGTTTTCCGCAGCGCCCGAGGCCCACATCCTGGCAACAAGCAGGGTGCCTTTGCAGGTCGAGGGCGAGAACGTCTACCGGCTCGCGCCGCTCGCCTGCGCCCCGGACGGGCCGCTATCGGCCAATGACGCCGCACGGAGCTTTCCGGCGAACCAGCTCTTCCTGGAGCGCGCGGCCGCCAGCGGCGCGAGCCTGGAGCTTGACGCGCCGTCCATTCAGATCGTGAGCGACGTTTGCCGCGAGCTTGGCGGCGTCCCCCTTGCCATTGAGCTTGCGGCTGCGCGCGTGGCGGGCCTCGGCCTGCAGAAGACCGCAGAGCTGCTCGGGGAACGGATGGCGCTTCTATGGCCCGGCCAGCGGACGGCACCCGGGCGGCAGAAGACGCTGCAAGCGACCCTGGACTGGAGCTATGAGCTTCTTTCCGACGACGAACGACTGCTGCTTTGTCGCCTGTCGGTATTCGTCGGCCACTTCTCGATCGATGCTGCGCTCGAGGTCGTGACAACCGGCACAATCGACAAGGAGCGGGTCTTCAGCGCCATCGACGGGCTTGTGGCGAAGTCGATGGTGGCGACCAGGCCGGCGGGTGCGATGATGCGCTATCGTCTGCTCGACGCGACCCGCGCCTATGCCCTTCAGGTCGCAACCGACGATCCCGGTCAAGCCGGCCTCCCCGAGCGCCATGCGAGCTACTACCAGCGCTGGCTGGAGGAGGAAGGCACGAAGCGGCCGACGCTGACGAGCGCGTTCCAAAGGTCCCTGTATCTTGCGGGGCTGGCGAACGTTCGCGCGGCGCTCGAATGGTGTTTCGGTCCGGCCGGAAACGACGGTCTCGGCGTTCGTCTCGCCGTGGCTGCAGCGCCGGCATTCCTCTCGATGTCGCTTCTCACCGAATGCCACCATTGGACCGCGCAAGCAGTCGCGGCCCTCGATCCCGCGGCATCGGATGATTCGGACGAGATGCAGCTTCAGGCCGCCTTGGGCGTCTCCCTGATGTTCACCCGCGGCGGAAAGGAAGCGGCGCGGACCGCATTGCTCAGGAGCTATGAGCTTGCGGAAGGGCGCGGCTCGCCGCGCGAGCAAATCCAGATCCTCGGCCCGCTCCAGATGTTTCACCTGCGTACCGGCGAGTTCAAGGCCGCGCGGCGCTACGCGGAACGCTGCGCTGTCGTCGCCGAGGGTCTCGGAGACCCTGCCTCGGAGACCATGGCTCTTTCCTTGATGGGGATATCCCTCCACCTTGGTGGAGAACTCTATCGGGCGCATGCCGCACTGGAGGCGGCGTTCAGACCATCGTCCCCGCGCGATCCCGGCATGACCAAGTATCTCGGCTTCGATGGCCGCGTCCTCGCTGGCGCGATACTCGCTCGCAATCTCTGGCTGGAAGGCTTTCCGGATCGGGCAGTCGATCAGGCGCAGGCAGCGGTCAAGGAAGCCGAGGTCCTGGGCCATCCGTTGACGTCAGCCATCGCGCTGATTTGGGTGATTTCGGTCTTTCTCTGGCTCGGGGATCTCAAGAAGGCCGGCGAACACTTGGATCGGCTGTTTTCTCAGGCGCAGTTTCATGCGCTCGGCCCTTATCTTGCTGTGGGTCGGGGATTTCGCGGTGAGTTGGCGGTCCGCCAAGGACAAGTGGAGCATGGCATCGACATGCTGAGAGCGTGCCTGGGCGAGCTTGATGCGGCTCCCTACGAACTGTTGACCACGCCGCTGAACATCTCGCTCGTCCAGGGCTTGATCGTCGCGGATCAGGTCACCGAGGCGACGGGCGTGCTGGATGCGAATCTGAGGAAGGTCGCAATCGGCGGCGACCTCTGCTACCTCCCGGAGCTGCTCCGTTTGAAAGGTGTTCTCGCACTTGCTGCCGATCGGCGAGGGGCGAAAGAAGAGGCGGAAAGCTGGTTTCGGACATCCCTCGACTATAGTCGCCGTCAAGGCGCAAGAGCATGTGAGCTGCGCGCGTCAATTGAGCTTGCGTCCCTCATCGCCGCGGCTGGGGACCATGTGAATGCCCAACGGATCCTGCGCGTCGTGTTTGATCACTTCGAGGGACAGCATTCGACCCCAGATGTCGCGACCGCTGCAGATCTATTGCATCAGCTGACTTAGGTCTTGTGTCGCGTTGAGATGACCGGCGAGACATGTCGCGAGAAAGATAGCTCCGGATCGATATTCAATGAGATAGGGAATTGGACGAATGTCCGTTGGGCCGCTTCTGGCGCTAAGCCGACGTTCGACATGCTGCCGAACGTCAGAAGCGGCAATAGACCTTTCGTGGAATATGGACGAGGTTGAGCTCGCGTGGCGATCTGCCGGTGCCGTCAGCAGTGGAATATCAATAGCTTGGACAATATATCAGCGGATCGAAACGATCAGTTCCCAGTTATCGGCTTCATCATCGTTGGGACGCCACGCGACGCCAAGGCTTCGCATGGCGCGCGTTAT
>DASZQY010000306.1:0-8908 GCA_035549395.1 Bauldia sp. | reverse complement strand
CGCGCCGCCTCGAAGATGTTGTAGGTGGAGATGGTGTTGACCGAGAAGGTGACGTGGTTGGTCGCCAGGCCGGGTGCGGCGATCGCGCCGAGATGGACGACGCCGGTGACCTTCTCGACCCGCTCGTCGATCATCGAAAGCGCCGCCATGGCCTGGCCGAAATCGGTGAGGTCGGCGCGGCTGAAGCGGACATCGGTCGACTTCGGCGGGTTCGACTGGGCCGGGGGCGGGACCATGTCGATCGAGGTGACCTCGTAGCCGTGGTCCATCAGGTCGCGCACGCATACCCGACCCAGCTTTCCGCTGCCGCCCGTCACTACGATCATTGCCGTTCTCCACGTTTCCTGCCGCGCCCGCGCCGCCGGCAAGGGCGATGCGAGCAACTCGTCGCATGGCGTTGTATAACAACGCCAGCGGGAGGGGGATTCCCATGCCGGCCGAGCGCACGGACGCCTGGTCGAATATCGAGACGGCGGCCGACGCGGCGCGAGCCGCGGCCAAGCTGATCCGCGTTGGCGGCTCGGCGGCCGCGACACGGACGCGGCAGCGCGCCCTCCAGCTCCTCCAGCTCAGGCCGGGCGAGATCGTGATCGATGTCGGCGCCGGCACCGGCGTGGTCACCGCCGATATCGCCCGCCTGGTGGCGCCCGGCGGCCGGGTGTTCGCGGTCGACCCATCGGCGGCGCTGCTGGAGAAGGCCCGCGCCTTCACCCACGATCAGGGCGTCGGCCACCAGGTCGATGTCCGCGTCTCCGACGGACGCTCGCTGCCGTTCGGCGCCGCCTTCGACGCGGCGGTCTGCCACTGGGTGCTGCTGCACGTCGACGAACCGGAACGCATCGTCGCCGAGATGAAGCGGGTGACGCGGCGTGGCGGGCGGGTGCTCTCGGTCGAGGTCGACTGGGAGACGGCGATGGTCCAGCCGGGCGAGCGCAGCGTGACGCGCCGCATCCTCAACTTCGCCAGCGACCGGCATATCGACGCATGGATCGGGCGGCGGCTTCCCGGCATCTTCGGCGCGGCCGGCTTCAGCGAGGTGGTGGTGCATCCGCTCTTCATGGTCGACCAAGGGGCCGAGGACCGCGTCTGGCTGGAGTGGCTGATCGGGAAGGCGGACGCCGCGCTCGAGGCGGCCGTCATCACGCGCGACGACCACACAGCGTGGACCGTCGGCCTCGAGCAGGCATTCGCCGCCGGCACGTTCTTCTTCGCCCTGGTGCAGTTCGCGGTGATTGGCCGCGTGCCCGACTAGGTCAGCAGGATCGCGCGGAAGTCGTTGACGTTGGTGAGCGTCGGGCCGGTGACGATGAGGTCGCCCAGCGCGGCGAACACCGGGTACATGTCGTTGCCGGCGAGCGCCGCTTCGAAATCGAGACCGGCGGCGCGGGCGCGGGCCAGCGTATCGGGCGCGATGAAGGCGCCGGCGTTGTCCTCGCTGCCGTCGATGCCGTCGGTGTCGGCGGCGAGCGCGAAGACGCCGGGCGTGCCGTTCAGGGCCAGCGCCATGCCGGCGAGGAACTCGCCGTTGCGGCCGCCGCGACCCTTGTGGCGCACCGTCACCGTGGTCTCGCCACCCGACAGCAGCACGAACGGGCGACGATCGCTGCGGCGGAGCGCATCGGCAGCCATGTCGGCGCCGACATCGCGTGCTTCGCCCTCGATGGCGTCGCCGAGGACGGTGACACCGAGGCCGGATTTGCCGGCAAGCGCGGCCGCCGCCCTCAGGCTGGCGGCGGGCGAGGCGATCATGATCGTCTGGGCGCCGGCGAGGCGTGGGTCGCCGGGTTTCGGTGTCTCGTCGGCGGCCGCTGCGAGATGAGCGACGACGGCAGGCGGCGGCGAAATCGCGTAGCGGGCGATCACGGCGCGCGCCTCGGCGAAGGTCGAGGCGTCGGCCACCGTCGGGCCCGAAGCTATGACGCCGGGATCGTCGCCGGGCACATCGGAGATCAGCAGCGTGACGAGGCGGGCCGGCCACGCGGCCGCGGCGAGGCGGCCGCCCTTGATGGCGGAGAGGTGCTTGCGCACGGTGTTCATCTCGCCGATCGCCGCGCCGGACGTAAGGAGCGCGCGATTCACCGCCTGCTTGTCGGCGAGAGTAAGTCCCGGCGCCGGAAGCGCGAGCAGCGCCGAGCCGCCGCCCGAAATCAGGCAGAGCACCAGATCGTCGGGTCCGGCCGACTGCGCCAGCGCGAGGATGCGGCGTGCGGCATCGGCGCCGGCGGCATCGGGGACAGGATGCGACGCCTCGACGATCTCGATGCGGCGGCAGGGCACGGCGTGGCCGTAGCGCGTGACCACCAGCCCGGAGAGGGGTGCGTCGGCCGGCCAGTTGTCCTCGACCGCCTTCGCCATCGCTGCGGAAGCCTTGCCGGCACCGAGCACGATCGTGCGCCCCTTCGGAGGGGCCGGCAGATGCGACGGCACGACGTGCGCGGGCAGTGCCGCGTCAACGGCGGCAGCGAACAGGGACTGGAGCAGGTTGCGGGCGGCGGTCGAATGCATGCGCATCCTTGGGCGGACAGGGAGGAGAAGGGACGGCGTCAGGCCAGCTCGCGCGCCCACGGCGGATCGGCGCCGGGCCGCGACACGGTGATGGCGGCGGCGCGGGCTGCGAACTCCAGCGTCTCGCGAAGCTCGGCCTCGCTCAGCCGCGCCACACGATCCTTGGCCAGCAGGCCGCGACGGTCGAGAGAGACGAGCATGCCGGCCATGAACGTATCGCCGGCGCCGATGGTATCGACGACCTTGGCCGGCGCCGACGGGACCTCGATGCGGGCGTGGCGCGAGACGGCAACGGCACCGTTGGCGCCCCGCGTCAGGACGATCAGCCTGGCGCCGGACTTCAGCCATTTTTCCGCGAACGCCGACAGTTCGCCGCCAAGCCAGGCAAGATCCTCCTCGCTGAGCTTGACGATGTCGCTCATCGCCGCGAGGCGATCGATGCGGGCGACGTAGCCGTCGCGATTCTTGACCAGCGTCGGCCGCACGTTGACGTCGAGCGAAACCACGCGATCGGGAAATTCGCGGCGCATCAGGGCCTCGAAGGAGGAACCGCACGGCTCCTCGGCCAGGCAGAAGGAGCCGAAGTGAAGGGCGCTTATCGTCTTCGGCAGCGCCGGGAGATCGGCCTCGGCCAGCATGCGCCCGGCCGAGCCTTCGTCGAAGAAGGCGTAGCGGGCGTTGCCGTCGGCCAGCATGACGAAGGCCAGCGTCGTCGGCCGGTCGCTGACGGTGGCGAAGGAGACATCGACCGCGGCGGCCTTGAGCGCGCCGGTCAGCATCTCCCCGAACAGGTCGGTCGAGAGGCCGCCGTAGAAGCCGGCAGCCGAGCCCAGGCGGCCGATCGCGATCGCGACGTTGAACGGACTGCCGCCGGGAAAGGGCTCGGACGCAGGCCGCCCGGCCGCAGTTGTGGCGGGCAGAAAATCGATGAGGGCTTCGCCGCAGGAGACAATCATGCCGGCAAACTACCAGCCCTGAAAGGCGCTGGCGACGGCGCTTTCCATGCTGAAGGCAACGTTAACCACCTGCAGACAATTGCATGTCTTTTCAAGGGGCCCGGCCATAACAAGAGGGTGGATTCCGGCGCGGGGCCGTGCCGGACAGCCAGGCGGCCACCCCATGCTTCTGACTGCACCGGCAGCAGCGACAGACCACTCCCGCGCGACGGCGCGGGCGATTTCCGCGGACGTGACCAGTGATCCGGCGCTGTCGCTCAGCCTGCATGCCGATCTGGCGTCGGTGGAAACCGTCTGGCGGGCGTTCGAGGCGGGTGCCGACTGCACGCCCTTCCAGATGTTCGCCTGGCACCGCGCCTGGCAGGACAACGTCGGCGCGCCGCGCGGCGTGAAGCCGGCGATCGTCGTCGTGCGCCACCGCGGGCGGCTGGCGCTGCTCCTGCCGCTGGCGGCGGAACGGACGCCTCTCGGGCGCCGCCTCGTCTGGCATGGCGCCGAACTCTGCGACTACAACGGTCCGCTGCTCGCGCCCGACTTCGACGAGATGGTGCGGCCGGGCGAGTTCGCGGCGCTGTGGCGCGCGGTCGTGACGCTGATCTCCGACAACCGCAACCTGCGGTGCGATTTCGTCGTGCTGGAGCGCATGGCCGAGCGCATCGGCAGGCAGCGCAACCCGTTTCTGGCGCTCGGCGTCACGGTGAACCCGACCGGCGCGCACCACATGACGATGCGCGGGTCGTGGCAGCAATTCTATCGCGGCAAACGGTCGTCGGCGACGCGCCGGCACGATCGCAGCAAGCGCAAGCGGCTGGCCGAATATGGCGAGATTCGTTTTCTCAGTGCCGAGACACCATGCGAGACGCGCGCCACGCTGGAAACCCTGTTCGCACAGAAGCAGGCATCGTTTGCGGCGCGCGGGGTGCCGGATTTCCTCGCCCGGCCGGGCGTTCGCGAATTCTTCAGGGCGGTGGCCTGCGATCCCTCGCTGCGCGGGACAGTCCACGTCTCACGCCTGGCGGTCGGGGAAAGCACGACTGCGGCCAACCTCGGCTTCGTTTTCCGCGGCCGCTACTATCACGTGCTCGCCAGCTACCAGGCGGGCGACATCGCCCGCTTCGGTCCGGGCACGGCCCACCTGCACGACCTCATGGACTATGCCCTTGGGCGCGGGTGCAGCGAGTTCGACTTCACCATCGGCGACGAGACCTACAAGCGCGACTGGTGCGACGTGGCCGAGCGGCTGATCGATTTCCGCGAAGGGCTCAGCGCGCGCGGCAGCGTCGCGGTCGGCGCGGCGGCGGCGGCCATGCAGGCCAAGCGTGTCATCAAGCAGTCGCCAACCTTATGGGCAGCATTTTCGCACGGCCGGCGCTGGCTGCGCTATTTCAGCGGCGCGACGCATCACTCGGGTGCCGTTTCGGGCGGCGCGGCGGCCGAGGTATCCGGACAATGACGATGTCGAAGTCGCTTGCATCTCCGCTGGCCGGCGCTCTCGCCGGCACGGGTGTCGCGCCGCGTGGCCCGGCCGTCTCACCGAGGGCGGTCGCCTGGTCGGGCATCGAGATCACCGTCGTCGCCGATCTTGCGGCGCTGGCGGCGGAATGGCGCGCCTTCGAGACGATCGCGGACGGCACGGCCTTCCAGACCTACGAGTGGCTGTCGAAGTGGCAGCGCCACATCGGCGCACGCAACGGAACGAAGCCGGCGATCGTGGTCGGCCGCGATGCCGGCGGGCAGCTCGAGTTCCTGCTGCCGCTCGCGGTCGAGCCGGTCGGCATGGCACGGCGGCTCACCTGGCTGGGCTCGGCACTGTGCGACTACAACGGGCCGCTGCTGGCGCCGGGGTGCAGCCAGCGGCTGGGCGACGGCTTCCCGCAGTTGTGGCGCCAGATCCTGGCGCTGGTGCGCGCCAACCCGCAGCTCCGTTTCGATTACATCGACCTGTCAAAGATGACCGAGGCGGTCGGGAGCCAGCGCAACCCGTTCTTCTCGCTGCGCGTCGAAGCCAATCCGAGCGGCGCCCATGTCGCCACGCTGGGCGGCGACTGGGAGGCGTTCTACGCCGAACGCCGCTCCGGCGCGACGCGCAAGAAGGAGCGCAAGCAGCTCAAGCAGCTCGGCGAGCACGGCGCCATCCGCTTCGCCAGTGTCCACGACCCCAAGGACGCCGAGCGCATCCTCGACATCCTCATCCACCAGAAGTCGCGCTCCTTCGCGCGGCTCGGCGTACACAACGCGTTTGCGCTGCCCGGCTACCGCGATTTCTATCTCGACGTGGTCAGCGACCCGTCGCTCGGCGCCATGGTCCACCTCAGCCATCTCGACGTCGGCGATCTGGTCGCGGCATCCGGCCTCGGCCTGCGCTTCGGTGGCAGCTACTACCTCATCCTGTCGAGCTACGACGATGGACCGATCTCGCGCCTGGGGCCGGGGCGGGCTCACCTGCACGAACTCATGCGCTTTGCCATCGGCGAGAAGCTCGCGCGCTTCGACTTCACGATCGGCGACGAGGCCTACAAGAGTGACTGGGCCGACGTGCTGGTGCGGCCGCACGATCATCTTGCCGGTGTCACGCTCAGGGGCCGCGCCATCGTCGCGGCGATCCTCGGCTTCCGCTGGCTGAAGCGGCTGATCAAGCAGACGCCCTTCCTGTGGCACACCTACAGCCGCCTGCGGGCATGGCGGGGCGCAGCGGGCGCCGCTGCTGCACATAGCGAAAGCGACGAAACGCCGAGCGGCTGAGCGGTCAGGCCGCGCGGCCGGGTTCGGCGGCCGGCAAGGCTGCCGCCGCAATCGCGCGCTGGCGGTCGCGAAGCCTGGCCAGGCCGATATTGCGGGCCACGGCGTTCATCATGCGGCGCGCCGTCCAGCCGAGGCCGGCATCGGTGGCGATGGCGCGGACATAGCGCGCCTTGGCGGCGGAATGAGCATCGACGGCCATCTTCACGGGATCGTCGTAGAAGGCGCCGGTCTTCTCCGCGCCCATGCCGGGCGTCGCCAGCCAGCGGGGAATGTGGACGTGGGCCAGCCGCTCGGCGTCGGTCATCGCCTTGCTGGTGCCGGTGCCGGCGGCGGGACACGAGGTCGAGAAGGCATCGCCGGCGAGCACGATGCCGGCCTGGCGGTGGCCGGCCGTGACATAGAGATCGACCGGGCGGATCTTCACGTCGCTGGTCACGGCGAACGGCCCGGCGATGGTGCGGAGCGCCGGCAGCGCGGCAAGAAGCGTCTCCACCGGCGCGTGACGCATGTCCTTCAGCCACGGGTCGCGCATGTCGCGATAGACGAAGAAGTTGGCGCGCATGCGATTGTCGATCGGGAAAAGCGTGAGGTAGGCGATGCGGTCGCGCACGCGATCGGGATAGTGGGTGAGGGCCGGGAAGGGGAAGCGGTCGCGACCGACCGGCGCGACGTCGAAGCCGATGCTGATCGAGTGGTTGGGGCTCACCACGTCGCGCGTCATCCCGAGGGTGTGGCGGAGCGCGATGTTCAGGCCGGTGGCGAGCACGATCAGACGCGCGCTGATTTCCTCGCCGCCGGCGAGCGTGAGCGATTGGCGCTCGGCGCTGGTGGCGATCGACGCCGCCTTGCCTTCGACAATAGCGACGGTGGGCGGAATGAGCCCACGGAACGCGTTGACCAGGGTCTCGTAGAGCAGATCGAACTGGCCGATGCGGCGGTGGGCGATGCGCCGGCCGCCGGCGCGGGCTATCCAGACCGCGTCGCTTGGCGTGGCGTGCGCCAGCACTTCCTGCGCGAACCCGGTCGATTGCAGGATGCGGATCTGGTCGCGGTCGAGCTTTTCGCAGCGGAAGTCGGCTGGAAACACCGGATGCGGGTCGATCAGGACCGCGTCGATACCCTGCCGGCCCAACATGGCGGCCAGAGACGAGCCTGCCAGGCCACCACCGACGATCGCGACATCCGTTTGCCGCATTTTCTTTCCGCGCTCCGGCCCGTACCGACGGGCCAACTGGCTACTAGTACGCCCTCCACGGCGGCGCGAAATGCTTTGCTAACTTTAACGTTAAGGCAGGCAGGTGCTGGTGCACCGCGAAAATCCGCGATCACGACGATAACCTTAATGCCCGCACTTTTCGTCGATCCGTTTACGATATGGGTCGTTTGGCTTTGTCAGCAGTTCCTGCACGCCGTACGGTCCGCGCAGTTTGGGGCGGAAATTTTGATGCGAGCCGAACATCTACTCGACGAGAGCGCCGTGCGCTTTACGCAGCGCGCGGCCGTCGTCGCCGAGAACGGACGCTCCTACAGCTACGGCGAGGTGGCGCTCAGCGTCGATCGTGTGGCGGCGGCGCTGGTGCGCAGCGGCCTGCATGGCGGCGAGCGGGTCGCGCTCCTGCTCGGGGACAGCATCGAGGCGGTCATCTCGACGTTTGCGATCTTCAAAGCCGGTGCGGTCGCCGCACCGATCGGCGCGCGCAGCGATCCGGCCGACATCGGGCTTCTGTTGCGGCGGGCGGGCGCCACCGCGCTGATCACCGACGCGCGGCGCGCCTCGCTGGCGCGGGCGGCGATGGCGGCGACGCCTTCGGTGCGTCTCGTCGTGCTCGTCGGCGGCGATCCGGCCACGGCCAGCCACAGCTGCCTGGTATTCGAGACATTGACCCGCGGGCTCGGCAACGGTCCGGCGGTCGAACCGCTCGGGCAGCCGAGCGAGGCGGCGCTGCTCCTCTCCGCGATCGACGGCGCCGGCGTGCCGACCGCGTCGGCGATGACGCATGCCGAATACATCGAGGCGGCGGCGGCTCCGGGCATCGAAGACGATCGCCGCAGGACACCCCTGCTGCTCAGCGTCGCCGGGCTTTGCCGCCTGCTGGCAGCGGTGCGTGACGGGGCGACGCTCGTGCTCGGCGCCTCGGCCTTCGGGATTCGGCCAGAGCCGGTCGCGCTGGCGAGCTGAGACGATGGCCAACCGCCGCCAGTCGATAATTCGCGCCGGGCTCGAGACGCTCTACTACAGCGGCATGCACCACGTGGCGCGCCCGTTCCTGTCCGGGGTCGGCGCGATCCTGACATTTCACCGCGTCCGCCCGGCGCTGGCCGATCCGTTCCAGCCGAACCGCATACTGGAGATCACGCCGGAGTTTCTCGACGAGGTGCTGACCCGCCTCGAGCAATCGGGGACCGAGGTCATCTCGCTGGACGAGGTCCATCGCCGGCTGATCGAGGGCAGGACGACGCGCCGCTTCGTGGCGCTCACCTTCGACGACGGCTATCGCGACAACCGCGAGTACGCGCTGCCGATACTGGCGCGGCACAACATGCCGTTCACGCTGTTCCTGCCATCGGATTTCGCCGAGGGCAGGGGCGAGCTGTGGTGGGTGGCGCTGGAGCGCGCCATCGCGGAGAACGATCGCGTCGAAGTGGTCATCAGCGATATCCCGCAGACGTTCGACTGCGCCACAAGCGAGGCCAAGCAGGTCGCG
>DASZQY010000305.1:0-3429 GCA_035549395.1 Bauldia sp. | reverse complement strand
CACCGGTGAATGGTTCACCTTGTACCGAGGCCTTACTCTTACCCAGGCCATCGACACCCTCAAATCCGACGGCTTGCTCCACCCCGTCTAAATCGCACAGCGCCTCCGCGCCTTATCCGCGGTACTCACCGGATGGATACCATGATCCCGGTGCCGAGCCGGGTTCGGATCTGGCTGGCGGTCGGCCGGACGGATATGCGGCGCGGGATGCAGGGCCTCACCTTGCGGGTTCAGGAGGCGCTCGGGCGGGATCCACATGCCGGCGATCTTTACGTTTTCCGGGGGCGCAGCGGCAATCTGATCAAGATTATCTGGCACGATGGGTTGGGCATGTCGCTCTATGCCAGGCGGCTCGAGAAGGGCCGGTTTTTGTGGCCGTCGCCGGCGGTCGGGACCGTTTCCATATCACCTTCGCAGTTGGCCTACATGCTCGACGGGATCGATTGGCGCAACCCGCGCCACACGTTCCGACCACAGCGCGCGGGCTGAGTTTTCCCCAGCGTTGCGCCATTTTCCGCGAGTCAGCAGAGGCGTTTTATGATTCATTCGGGGCATGGATGCCGCCGCCCTGGTCGCCAAGGCCAGGGCATCGGATGACGCGGCGCTGATCGCGCATCAGGAGCTGACGATCCGCAGGCTACAGCGGGCGCTGCATGGTCAGAGCTCGGAACGCTCGGCGCGCCTGCTCGATCAGATGGAACTCACCTTCGAGGAGCTCGAGAGCACGGCAACGGAAGACGCGAGATCGCCGCCGAACAGGCCGTGGCCGGAACCACCGAGGTCGCGCCTTATATGCGCAAGCGACCAGCGCGCCAGCCGTTTCCCGAGCACCTGCCGCGCGAACGCGTGGTCGAGCCGGCACCGACGGCCTGCCACTGCTGTGGCAGCAATCGGCTGCGCAAGCTGGGCGAGGATGTCACCGAGACGTTGGAGGTGGTGCCGCGGCAATGGAAGGTGATCCAGCATGTGCGGGAGAAGTTCACCTGCCGCGACTGCGAGAGCATCAGCCAGGCTCCGGCGCCGTTCCACGTCACCCCGCGCGGCTGGGCCGGTCCCGGTCTGTTGGCGATGATCCTGTTCGAGAAGTTCGGCCAGCATCAGCCGCTCAACCGCCAGGCCGAACGCTATGCCCGCGAAGGCGTACCGCTCAGCCTGTCAACTTTGGCCGACCAGGTCGGCGCCGGCGCGGCGGCGCTGATGCCGCTGTTCAAGCGGCTTGAGGCTCATGTGTTCGCCACCACCCGTCTGCACGGCGACGACACAACGGTGCCGGTCCTGGCCAAGGGCAAGACCGATACCGGCCGATTATGGACCTATGTGCGCGACGACCGGTCGTTCGGCGGCGCTGATCCGCCGGCGGCGGTGTTCTACTATTCCCGCGACCGCCGGGGCGAACACCTCGCGGCGCATCTCGACGGCTGGAGCGGGGTTCTGCAGGCCGACGCCTATAGCGGCTATGGCGATCTCTATGCGGCGGAGCGTCACCCTGCGCCTATCCTGGAAGCCAGCTGCTGGGCCCACAGCCAACGTAAAGGGTTCGAACTCGCCGATGTCGAAGCGGCGGCGCGCAAGAAGGCGCGCGGCGAGAAGCCCAACCTGGTCTATCCGTTGGCAGTTGACGCCGTGAGGCGCATCGACGCCCTGTTCGATATCGAGCGGGAGATCCATGGCCTATCGGCCGGCCAACGCCACCTCGTGCGCGAGGAGAAGAGCGCACCGCTGGTCAAAGAACTCGAGAGCTGGATGATCGAGACCCGCGACAAGCTCTCGCGGGGACACGATCTGACCAAGGCCTTCAACTACATGCTGCGCCGGTGGCCATCCTTCACTCGCTTCCTTGATGACGGGCGGATCTGCCTCTCGAACAACGCAGCAGAACGGGCCCTGAGGAGCATTGCCCTCGGAAGAAAGTCGTGGCTGTTCTGCGGTTCCGATCGTGGCGGACAGCGTGTTGCCATCCTCTACAGTCTGATCACGACCGCCAAGATGAACGACGTCGATCCTCAGGCGTGGCTCGCCGACATCCTCGCCCGCATCGCCGCCCATCCTGCCCAGCGCATCGATGAGCTATTGCCTTGGAACTGGCGGCGCAACCCCGTCGACGCCGTGGCCGCCTGACATGCACGTCAACAAGGTCTACCGCATCACCACCATTGCCCGCCTCGCTGCCGAGTTCGGCGAAAACCAAGACTGGCTCTCGACATCGCCGGCGAGATGGAGCCTGAAGACGGATTGATCTGGGTCTACGGCCCCGGCGACGAACAGACCATGGCCTTCACCGACTTCGGAATCGAAAGCCTCATGAACCTCATTGCTATCCATCGCGATCAGAGCGACTGATCAGCTCCAGTGTAAAGCCAGAACCCCTGCGGTCTTCACCGGATGGCTACAGCGGTTGTCGCGCTACCCAGCCGATCACCTCTCGGGCATGGCAATCGAGGGCGAAGGCGACGCGCACGACCTGGCCGTTCCAGCAGGTGAACTTGATCCCATCCGAGCACCAGCGCGCATGTTCGAGCGGATCGTCGCCACCTGCCCGTGCCCGTCGACAACGATGTGGTGTTCGAGCGCCAGGCCATGCTTTTTAATCAGCCGCTACACAGGTTTGGTATTGACCGAGGCCAGACTGTCGGATCGCCGCTCGCGCTTGAGGAGCGCGGCGATCCTCTGGTAGTTATAGGCTGGGCGTTGGTCAACCAGTCGTCGGGTATCGGCACTCAGTTCCAGGTCGTCCGCCGGTCCTGCGGCCCGCGTGCTTCCGCGATGATCGATCAGGTTAGCCGTGAGCTTTCAACAGGTTGTCCATTCGGTCCTGACCGAGGAGGCTGAGGTTGCTGAAGCTTCAGCATCCGAGGGGGAGCCGAATGGACGTGCACAAGAATGCGCCGCTGACGCCGGCGGGTCGAGAGGTGATGGTGCGGCGCATGCTGGCGGGACAGACCCCGAAGGCGGTGGCCACCGCCTTCGGGGTCTGCGCCAAGACGGTGCGCAAGTGCGTCGCCCGCTTTCGGGCGGAAGGGAGTGCCGGGCTGGTCGACCGCAGCTCGCGGCCACATCGCCTGCATCGGCCGACGCCGCAAGCGACGGTCGAGCGCATCGAGAGCTTGCGGCGCCAGCGCTGGACCGGCAAGCAGATCGCCCACAAGCAGATCGCCCACAAGCAGATCGCCCACAAGCAGATCGCCCACAAGCAGATCGCCCACAAGCAGATCGCCCAGCAGACCCGTGTCTCGCCCGCCACCGTCAGCCGGGTGCTGAAGCGCCTCGGCCTCAGCCGCGTCCGAGACATCGAACCGGCCCCGCCGGTACGACGCTACGAGCGCAAAGAACCGGGTGAGATGATCCATCTCGACACCAAGAAGCTCGGCCGCTTCGAGCGCATCGGCTACCGCATCACCGGCGATCGCACCGGCCAGGGCAACAGCCGCG
>DASZQY010000304.1:0-2029 GCA_035549395.1 Bauldia sp. | reverse complement strand
GCCGAAGACAAGGCCGCGCTTCAGCGCGATCTGCTTGGCGCCCTGCCGGATCGCATCGGCTGCGGCGGTGCGCGTTTTGTCATCGGCGGCACGAACGTCGATGCTGAACTCCGCCGCACCGGGGATGACATTGCTGGCGCCCGGCGAGACTCGGATATCGCCGACCGTCGCCACCAGCGATGCTCTCGCGCCCTTGCGGCCGACTTCCTCGATGAGCGCCATGATTTCCGCGGCGCCGGCGAGCGCATCGTGGCGCACAGCCATTGGCACCGTGCCGGCGTGGCCGGCCTCGCCTTTCACGGTTGCGCGGTAGCGGCCCTGGCTGGCAATAGCCGACACGACCGCCAGGGCCTCGCCGGCCTGGTCGAGCACCGGCCCCTGCTCGATGTGTACCTCGAGATAGCCGAGCACATCGGCGCGGTTGTAGGCCTCGGCGGTGAGGTGCGAGGAATCGGCGCCAAATTCCGCGAGCGCGGCGCGCATGGTCATGCCTTGCGCGTCGGTGAGATCGAGCACGCTGGCCTCGACGCTACCGGCGATGGTCGACGAGGAGATCAGCGTCTTCGGGTAGCGCACGCCTTCCTCATCGCCGAACGCCAGCACCTCCACCTCGAAAGGCAGCGCGATGTTGCGCGTCCGCAGCTCATCGGCGGCGAGGATGCCGACGATGACCCCGAGGTTGCCGTCGTACTTGCCGGCATCGACGACCGTGTCGATGTGCGAGCCGATGAGAAGGCGTTTGGCCGGCCGCGGTCCGGGGCGTCCGGCAGCGAGCAGCCCGTGCATGGTTGCGGCCGCGTCCATGCGCACGGTGAGCCCCGCACGGCGCATCCACTCGCCGACCAGATTGGCCGCCCGCTTGTGTTCTGGCGAAAGATAAAGGCGCGTCAGCCGCCCTTCATCGGCGCTGATCGTAGCCAGCGCGTCGACCATCGCCTGCGCGCGCTCGCCGAGACGCTGCGTATCGCTCATGGCGCCACCCGGTCTTCAAGGCGGAAGCTGATGATGCGCTCCACCTGTCCGAGCGCGGTCTTGAATTCGACCGCGGGGTCGTTGCCAAGGCGGCTCTCGTATCCCCTGAGGATGTCGTACTTGGTCGCGCCCCGAACCGCGAAGATGAACGGAATGCCGTGCCGGTCGCGATATGCCGCGTTCATCTCGGTGAACCGGCGAAACTCGTCCGGCGTGAGCTTGTCCAGACCGGCACCCGCCTGCTCCTTCCTGGACTCGTGCGCCAGGTCGCCCGCGATCGCGGCGCGGCCGGCGAGATCGGGATGGGCGAGGAGCAGCGCATGCTGCCGTGCACGGTCGGCGCGCTGAACGGCGTTGGTAAAGGCGCCGATCATCGCGGCGCGCGAGTGGAACGGCCGGCGGTCGGCGGCTTCCGCCGCCACCCAGGGCGAATGTTCCGCGACGTCGCCGAAGGCATCGACGAACTCGTCTTCGTCCATCTCGTTGATGTCATGCAGGGAAAGGGGAAAGTCGGCCATCGCCGCTGAGGTTCGCGCTGAGGGGCGGCCCTTGTCTAACGGTTCGAGAGGAACGCGCCAAGCTGCTGGCGCTCCGCTGCGGTCATGCCGGTCTCGTTGCCGAGCGGCATGGTCGTCGAGTTCACCGCCTGCGCCATCACCTGCGAGGCGTGATCGCGGAGGTGGTCGACGTCCGTCAGGATCACGTCCTTCGGCGGGGCATCGAAGCCGGCGTGCGTCGGGTGCGCCGAATGACACATGACACAGTGCTTGTCGACAATGGCCATCGCCTGATCGGCGGTGACCGTCATCCCGGCCATGGCCGCATCCTGGCGCGGCACGGTCAGCCAGATCGCGATACCCAGTGCCACCGCTGCCACCGGCAGCGTCCATGCGATCTTCTCCAGCGGATCGTGCGCGTCATGACGGTTGAGGAAATGGCGCACCGAGGCGCCGACAATGATGATGAGCGCGATCAGCAGCCATGACGCCGGATTGCCGAGCAGCATCGGATAGTGATTGCTGACCATCATCAGGAGCACGGGCAGCGTCAGGTAGTT
>DASZQY010000303.1:0-2128 GCA_035549395.1 Bauldia sp. | reverse complement strand
GTATGCCCGCGAACAGGCCGCGACCGGCAAGCCCGAAACCACGTTCGCGTTCACGGCCGAATGATCGCCCTCGCATCTTTCCGGAGCCTGCCTTGCTACCCCTCCGTCTGACGCTCGCGGCGCTCGCTGTCGCTGCCCTCTCCGCCTGCTACACCGGCAGCCACGACCTGTTGCCCGAATACGCGATCATCGCTCCGTGGCAGAAGATCACCTACCAGCACCTCTATTCCGGCGAGGACGCGCATGTTCTGACGCGCGATGGCACGACTTACTTCGAGGACATGGACGGCTCACAGCAGAGCATGCGCATCATGCCAGTGCGCGAGAATTGGTATGTCGTTGAGATTCACAGCCTCGCCAACGGCGACGACGCCGGCGGCCCCTACTACGGCTATGTTCATGTGATCAGCGACGGCCTCGCCGAAGTCTATGGCACCAATGGCACGGCTGAGGAAACCGCGCCGGGCATCACGCCCTGCGGCTCCGACGCCTGCATCGACGATATCTCCAGCTACATCGCCTACATGGACCAGCGCATTGCGGGCGGCCTGCCCAGCGAAGGCGACTACAGCGTCACCCTCGAATAGCCGTCAGGCCGCGACTGCCTCTACCGGCTTCGGCGCCGCCTTCGGGAAGGGGCGGAACGTCAGCGCGATCAGGAAGGCGCCAATGCCCATCGCGAAGCACGTCAGGTAAAGGCCGCCGTAGCTGCCGGTGGTGTCATAGAGCCAGCCGCCGAGCACCGGCCCGGTCGCCATGCCGAGACTGCCGGCCATCGACGTGCCGCCGATGATCGTGCCCATCATCCTCAGCGGGAAATTCTCGCGCGCCAGCACGGCATAGAGCGGCATGATCCCGGAATAAATGAACCCGAACAGGCTGGCGGCTGCGTAAAACTCCGGCAGCGTGCTCGAGAAGAAATAGCCCAATGCGCCGAGCGCCTGGATCAGCAGGCCCCATGCCAGCACGTTCTTGGCACCCAGACGGTCGGCGACGACGCCGAACCCGAGGCGGCCGAACATGCCGGCGATCCCCTCGACGCTGTAGATCGTCGCCGCCATCACCGGCGCGATGCCGCAGACGATCGCGTAGCTGACCGTGTGGAAGATCGGGCCGGAGTGGGTGGCGCAGCAGAAGAAATTGGTCAGCGCCAGGATGATGAACGGCGGCGACAGCAGCGCCTGCTTCACCGTCATGTCGCTGCGGTCCATCTCATCGGCAGAGGGAGCAGCGGCGGCGGGCGCAGGCGCGGCGGCCGCTTCAAGCGCCGGCGGGCGGCGCAGCAAGAAGCTCGTCGGGATGAGTATCACCGCGCCGATCAGCGCCAGCACCTGCATGGAGAAGCGCCAGTCGTAGTGGCTGACCAGCCACGCCGACAGCGGCGTCATGGTCACCGGCGCGATGCCGACGCCAACCGAAACCAGCGACACCGCGAGACTGCGGTGCGTCGTGAACCAGCCGGTGACCGCGGCCATGAGCGGCGCGAAGAACGCCGCCACCGCGATGCCAGCGACGAGCCCGAAGAGCAGCTGGAACGCGATCAGCGAAGTCGCCCGGCTGGCGAAGTAGAGGCTGGCGACCAGCAGCACGGCGCCGATCAGCACCACCCGCCGCGGGCCGATGCGGTCCGAGAGCGACCCCCAGCCGAGACTCGAAAAGGCCATCGCCAGGAAGCCAATCGTCATCGCCGCCGAGATGCCGGTGCGCGACCAGCCGGTCTCCTGCGTCATTGGCACGAGGAAGATGGGCAGGGCGAACAGGCACCCCATCGCGACGCAGCCGAGCAGGCCGCCGGCGAAGACGATCACCCAGCGGTAGGCGGAATTGGACATCTGCGTCTCTCTTGCGGATCGATTCTAGCCCGATGGCCGGCCAATCGTCGCCCCATCGTCCGAGGCCTTGTCGATCACATCTTGCCGGATTCGACATATGTTGATATCAAAGCATCATGCCTTCGACAACCCTCTTTGATCGCGCTGCGGCTCTCGAAGTCCGCGACGAGTGCCTGTGCTTCGCTGCCCAGCGCGCCGCCCGCGAACTGGCGCGCCGCTTCGACCGCGCACTCGGCCCGCTCAACCTCACCAACAACCAGTACTCGATGATGGTCGCGATGGGCGTCATGGGCCAG
>DASZQY010000302.1:0-2132 GCA_035549395.1 Bauldia sp. | reverse complement strand
GTGTCGTGGTCGAGCCTCGACCACGCCATCGGCTGGAAGACGCTGCACTACCACGCGCGGCGCTTCTATCTGCCGCTGGCGTTGGCAGCACGCATCGACAACGGCCGTTTCGTCCTTTCCGGCCTGAACGACACGCACACGGCGGTAGGAATCGATGCACGCATCCGGCGGATCGGATTGGACGGCACAGTACGCGACGAGGAGACGGTGACGGCAAGCCTGCCCCGCGACCGCGCTGTGGAGATGAGCTCGCTCGTCGTGCCGGACGAGGCTGACTTTTTCTATCTGGTCGAGGGCCGCCGCGCCGGCACCACCGACTACGACCCATCGCTCCGCATCGTGACCTTCCCGGACAAATTCAAGCGCTACGACCTGCCGGAAGCGACGGTGCAGCTGGCAGCAACAGCGGAGTCCGGCGCCTTCACCCTGTCGGCCGACCGCACCGCGTTTTTCGTCAAGCCGGAGGCGTCGGAATTTGCTGGCGCCTTCGACGATGCCAGCTTCGCCCTTCTGCCTGGCGAGACCCGCACGGTCCGCTTCCGCTCCTTCGACGGCAGGATGCCGGGAACAGCAGACGTTGCGGTCACCCACCTCGCGGCTACATATAGATGAGTGGTCTGGCTTGACAGGAAATCCGCCATTCCTATAGTGCGCGGCGCTCGGCGCGGGGTTTACCGCGCCGTTTGATTTTCTCGACTGAAAATCGGCGGTTTGCCTCGATTCCCCGGGGCTTGTGAAGCCCTGAACGTAAAGACGTGAACCATGTACGCGATCATCAAGAACGGCGGCAAGCAGCACAAGGTCGCCGAAAACGACACCATCGAGCTTCCTCGCCTCGCCGGCGAGAAGGGCGACATTGTCACCTTCGGTGAGGTGATTGCCGTCGGTGGCGACAGCCTGACGCTTGGCAACCCGCTGGTTTCCGGCGCCTCCGTGGCCGGCGAGATTGTCGAGCACCGCCGCACCGCGACGATCCTCGTCTTCAAGAAGCGCCGGCGCCAGAACTCCAAGCGCAGCCGCGGCTACCGCGAGAACCATACGCTCGTGCGCATCACCGAGATCCTGACCGACGGCAAGCAGCCGTCTGCCGAGAAGAAGGCGGCGCCGAAGAAGGCCAAGGCCAAGCCGGCCGAGGGTGAAGAGGCGGCCGCAGAAAAGCCGAAGGCGGCGCGCAAGCCGCGCGCCAAGGCCGCGGCCAAGGCAGAGTAATAAGGAGCAGCATCGATGGCTCACAAGAAAGCAGGCGGCTCATCCCGCAACGGTCGTGACTCGGCCGGTCGGCGTCTTGGCGTGAAGCGCTTCGGCGGCGAGAACGTTCTGGCCGGCAACATCATCGTTCGCCAGCGCGGCACCAAGTGGCGCACCGGCGCGGGCGTTGGCCTCGGCAAGGATCACACGATCTTCGCACTAGTCGACGGCGTCGTTTCGTTCGCAACGAAAGCCAACGGCCGCACCTACGTCTCCGTAGCCGCCAATCCGGCCATGGAGAACGCCAAGTAAGCCGACGAATACATATCGCCGGCGTCTCATCGACCCCGGCGAGTCAGGTTCAAAGGGGGAGATGGGTCGCCATCTCCCCTTTTTTGTTGCCTGACGGAGGGAACCATGGGCGCCGGGGGTTCGAGGGAAGCGGGTAGCGTCACATACGAACTGCACACCGCGCGGCTGATCATGCGCCCGCGCCGCGCCACCGACGTGGTGGCGCTGAACGCCCTTGCCGCCAACCCGGCGATCGCGCCCAATCTCTGCACCACGATCTCCGCCGAGGGCGGCGCCTCGGTCACCATCATCGAGCGCCACTCGGGGCGCCTGATCGGCGGCGCCGAGCACGGCAGCGGCGGCCTGGGAACGCGTCTCGAGATCGCGGTGTGGATCGGCGAGCCCGACTGGCGCCAGGGCTACGGTACCGAGGCCGCCCACGCCCTCATCGACCATCTGTTCGCGGGCAGCGACGTGGAGCGCATCTGGTGCTCGGCCCGCGCCGCCAACGAGCGCGCCCGCGCCGTGATCGCCCGCTGCGGCTTCCAGTTCCGCGGTACGGGCATGGTGCGGGTGGCCGGGCGCGGCGCCTTCCCGGTCGAGCGCTTCGCGCTCGACCGCCGCTCGTGGCTGAGCCTGAAGGAATGGTCGGC
>DASZQY010000301.1:0-6099 GCA_035549395.1 Bauldia sp. | reverse complement strand
CGCGTCTTCGACAAGAAGGGGCAGGAGATCCAGCCGGAGCAGATCAACTGGCAGACCGACGATGCCGTGAACTACATGTTCAAGCAGGATCCGGGCGACCAGAACTCGCTCGGCATCGTCAAGATCAACTTCCCGAGCCCGGAGGGCGTGTACATGCACGACACGCCGCACAAGGGTACCTTCAACGACGATTACCGGTTCGACTCCTCGGGCTGTGTGCGCGTCCAGAACATCCGCGAACTGATCCAGTGGATCCTGCGCGACACCCCCGGCCAGACGCCGGACGTCATCGAGCAGGAATTCGCCAACGGCCAGCGGCTGGACGTCGCGGTCACCAACCCGGTGCCGCTGCACTGGGTCTACATCACCGCCTGGTCGACCACCGACGGAATCGTCAATTTCCGCGACGACATCTATAACCTCGACGGGCTCGAGCAGTATTCGCCGGACAATGGCGGCGACGCCACGGTTGCCGCGCCCACCACGACCGCGGCCACGACCAGCGGCTGAGGCTCCTCTCCCTATGGGAGAGGCGGTGCCCGCGGAAGCGGCGGCTCCCACCGGAAACGCCGGGAGCCTGTCCTGCGGATGGAGCATGGCAGCTATCGCGGGTCGCCACCCGTTGGCGCATGTTGCCGGTTCGTGCTAACCCCGGCTGCAACCCTGTAGGCCAACAGGAAAGCCGTCCATGTCGATGACCGATACCCGCTCGCGCGCCGGCGGTAATGCCTTCTTTTCCGCCACGCTCGCCGAAGCCGACCCGGAGATCGCTGCGGCGATCAAGGGCGAACTGGGGCGCCAGCAGCACGACATCGAGCTGATCGCCTCCGAGAACATCGTGTCGCGCGCCGTGCTCGAAGCGCAGGGCTCGGTGCTCACCAACAAGTACGCCGAGGGCTATCCCGGCAAGCGCTATTACGGCGGGTGCGAGTGGGTGGATATTGCCGAGACGCTGGCGATCGAGCGCGCCAAGAAACTGTTCGGCGCGAAGTTCGCCAACGTCCAGCCGAACTCCGGCAGCCAGATGAACCAGGCGGTGTTCCTGGCCCTGCTGACGCCGGGCGACACGTTCATGGGCCTCGATCTCGCCGCCGGCGGGCATCTCACCCACGGCTCCGGCGTCAACATGAGCGGCAAATGGTTCAAGGTCGCCTCCTACGGCGTGCGCCGCGAGGACCAGCAGATCGACTACGACGACATCCAGAAGAAGGCCGAGGAGGCGAAGCCGAAGCTGATCATCGCCGGCGGCACGGCCTATTCGCGCATCTGGGACTTCCGCCGCTTCCGCGAGATCGCCGACTCGGTCGGCGCCTATCTCATGGTCGATATGGCCCACTTCGCCGGGCTGGTGGCGGGCGGCGTGCATCCGTCGCCGGTGCCGTATGCGCACGTGGTGACGTCCACCACGCACAAGTCTCTGCGCGGCCCACGTGGCGGCCTCATCCTCACCAACGACGAGGAGATGGCGAAGAAAATGAACTCGGCGGTGTTCCCGGGTCTGCAGGGCGGCCCGCTGATGCATGTCATTGCCGCGAAGGCGGTTGCCCTTGGTGAAGCGTTGCGGCCCGATTTCAAGGTCTACGCCAAGAACATCGTCGAGAACGCGCGCGCGCTCGCCGACCAGCTCAAGTCGCTCGGCTTCGACATCGTTTCCGGCGGCACCGACAACCACCTGATGCTCGTCGACCTCAGGCCGAAGCGGGTGAAGGGCAACGTGTCGGAGAAGGCGCTCGTCCGCGCCGGGCTGACCTGCAACAAGAACGGCATTCCGTTCGACCCCGAGAAGCCGTTCGTCACCTCCGGCATCCGGCTCGGCACGCCGGCCGCGACGACCCGCGGCTTCGGCGTTGCGGAGTTCCAGGAGGTGGGGCGGCTGATAGCCGAGGTGCTGGACGCGGTGGCACAGTCGGAGGATGGGGCGGCGCCACTGGTCGAGGCTTCGGTGAAGCAGAAGGTGCACGCGCTCACCGCGCGCTTCCCGATCTACGCCTGAGCCGCCATGCGCTGTCCGTATTGCGGCAACCCCGATACGCAGGTGAAGGATTCGCGGCCGTCGGAAGACAACACCGCGATCCGCCGCCGCCGTGTGTGCCCGGATTGCGGCGGCCGCTTCACCACCTTCGAGCGCGTCCAGCTTCGTGAGCTCACCGTGGTGAAGAAGAACGGCCGCCGGCAGCCGTTCGACCGCGACAAGCTGATGCGCTCCGTGTCGGTGGCGCTGCGCAAGCGCTCGGTCGATCCCGAGCGCGTCGAGCGCATGGTCAATGGCATCGTTCGCCAGCTCGAATCGACCTTCGAGGGCGAAGTGCCGGCTGAAAAGATCGGCCTGCTGGTGCTGGAAGGGCTAAAGGGACTGGATGAGGTGGCGTACGTCCGCTTCGCCTCGGTCTATCGCAATTTCGACAACACCGAGGACTTCAAGGAAGTGCTCGGCGAGCTCGAGGGCGAGGGCAAAAGCGAGGGCGGCGCCTGATGGCACGGCGGGCGAAGGCTGCGGCAATTGCCGTCGATGCCGAATACGACCGCCGCGTGATGGCGGCGGCGCTGCGGCTCGGCCGGCGCAATATCGGGCGCGCCAATCCCAATCCCGCCGTCGGCTGCATCATCGTGCGCGACGGCATTGTCGTCGGGCGCGGCTGGACAGCGGTCGGCGGCCGTCCGCACGCCGAACGCATCGCACTCGTCGAGGCCGGCAAGGCCGCAAAAGGCGCCACCGCCTACGTGACGCTCGAGCCATGCGCGCACGAGCGGAAGGACGGACCGTGCTCCGTGGCGCTGGCCGAGGCCGGCGTGGCGCGTGTGGTCAGCGCGCTGGAGGATCCCGATCCGCGCACCGCGGGCCGGGGGCACGCCATTCTGGAGAAGGCGGGCGTCGCCGTGACCAGGGGCGTGCTCGCCGAGGAAGCCGCGCGTGCCCATTCAGGCCATATCCTGCGCACGACGAAAGGCCGGCCGCACGTAACCCTCAAGCTCGCGGTTTCGGCCGACGGCATGATCGGGACGCGTGGCGGCGAGCGCATGATCGTCACCGGCAAGCCGGCCTTCGATGCGGTCCAGATGATGCGGACCGAGTTCGATGTCCTGATGATCGGCATTGGTACGGCGCTGGTCGACGACCCCCGGCTGACCGTGCGCCTGCCGGGCGTGACCGGCCGGACGCCAACCCGCGTCATTCTGGACGCTGCCGCCCGCCTGCCGGCGACGGCGCAGATTTTCCAGACCATCGCGGAGGCACCGCTCATCCTGTTCGTCGGGCCGGAAGCGCCGGCCGAGCGCACGGCCGCGCTTGCTGCGGCCGGCGCCACGGTGGTGCCCGTCGCTTCCGCCAGCGGCGGCATAGACCTGAACGCGGCGTTGGCGCACCTCGCCGGCCTTGGCCACGCCCGCGTGCTGGCCGAGGGCGGGGCAAATGTCGCGGCCTCTCTGCTCACCGGCGATCTGCTCGATGAGGTCGTGATCTTCCGCGCCCCCGTAGTCGTCGGTCCGGACGGCGTGCGCGCGCTTGCCGGCAACGCACTGTCGGCCGTCGAACGCAGCCCCCGCTACCGCCAGTACGACATGCAGGTGGTGGGAAACGACGTGATGCGCCGCTATGCGAGGGCCGCCTGATGTTCACCGGAATCGTCACCGACGTCGGCACCGTGCTCAACGTGCACGAGGGCAATGACGTGCGGCGCATTTCGATTGCCTCGGGATACGACCCGGCGTCGATCGCCATCGGCGCGTCGATAAACTGCGCCGGAGTGTGTCTCACGGTCATCGAGGTCGCCGCCGGCAAGCGCGGTGCGGTGTTCGACGTCGAGGCGGCGCCGGAGACGCTCGCTGTCACCAACGTCGGCAAATGGCGGGAGACGACCCGCATCAATCTGGAGCGGGCGCTGAAGGTCGGCGACGAACTCGGCGGGCACATCGTGTCTGGCCATGTCGACGGTCTCGCCGAGATTTCCGAGCGCGAGGACATGGGCGATGCGACCCGGTTCCGGTTCCATGCGCCGCACGCGCTGGCGAAGTTCATCGCCCCGAAAGGCTCGGTCAGCCTCGACGGGACCTCGCTCACGGTAAACGCCGTGATGGGCGATGAATTCGAGTGCCTGCTCATCCCGCACACGCTGAAAGTGACGACCTGGGGCGAGCGGCAGGCGGGAGAAAGCGTTCACCTCGAGGTCGATACCGTCGCCCGCTACGTTGCGCGGCTGCTCGCGCCGGTCTAGACCCCTCGCTCATGGCCGATCCTCATATTCTCATCGTGGAAGCGCGCTTCTACGACGACATCTCCGACGCGCTGCTTTCCGGTGCGAAGGCGGCGCTGGCCTCGGCCGGCGCGACCTTCGACGTGGTCACCGTGCCCGGCGCGCTCGAGATACCGGCGGCCGTGGCGATGGCCCTGAAGGGACGCACGCGCTACGACGGCTTCGTCGCGCTCGGCTGCGTCATCCGCGGCGAGACCACGCACTACGAGACGGTCGCCAATGAATCGGCGCGCGGCCTCATGGACATCTCGGTTGCGTTCGCGATGCCGGTCGGCAACGGCATCCTGACGGTTGAGAACGACGCGCAGGCGTGGGCGCGGGCGCGGGTGACGGAGGGCGACAAGGGCGGCTTTGCCGCGCGCGCCGCGCTGACCATGATCGCCCTCAAAGAGAAGTTCGGGGCGGGGATGTGATGGCCGTCGCCGCCAAAACCGTCCGTCCGGCCAATCAGCGCGGCGCGGCGCGTCTTGCCGCGGTCCAGGCGCTCTATCAGATGGATCTCGCGGGCGCGACGCTGCCCGAGGTGCTGGCCGAATTCGAGGCGCACCGGCTGGGCAAGGAGCTCGACGGCGAGCAGTACCGCAACGCCGACGCCGGCTTCTTTCGCGATCTGGTCGGGGGCGTTGTCACAAACCAGCGCCTGCTCGATCCGATGATCGACGCCGCCCTCACGTCCGGGTGGCCCCTGACACGCATCGACGCCACGCTGCGCGCAATCCTCAGGGCGGGCGCCTTCGAGCTGGCGCATCGCTCCGACATTCCGGCGCGGGTCGTCATCAGCGAATACGTCGACGTCGCCAATGCCTTCTACGAAGACGAGGTGCCGGCGATGGTGAACGCCGTGCTCGATGCGCTGGCGCGGAAGTCGCGCGCATCCGAGTTTGTGCAGGGCGATGGCCGCTAGGCGTCCCGGCGAATTTGCCCTGATCGAGCGGTATTTCCGGCCGCTTGCCGACAATGCGGACGCATTTGGCCTGACCGACGACGCCGCACTCTATCGCCAGCGGCCGGGCGAGGACCTGGTTCTGACAACCGACACGGTCGCTGCCGGCATTCATTTCTTCGCCGACGATCCGCCGGACGCCATCGCCCGCAAGGCATTGCGGGTCAATCTTTCGGACCTCGCCGCCAAGGGCGCTCTCCCGTACGGCTACCTGCTCGCCCTGGCGCTGCCGGCCAACTGGACGGAGGCGTGGCTGCGCCGTTTTGCCGGCGCCCTGGCCGCCGACCAGAAAACTTACGGCATCACGCTCATTGGCGGCGACACGACCAAGGCACGGGACGGCCTCAGCATCACGATCACGGCGCTCGGGCGCGTGCCGAAGGGCGAGATGGTGCTGCGATCGGGGGCCGAGCCGGGCGATGTCGTCTTCGTCTCGGGGACGATCGGCGACGCGGCACTTGGCCTGCGTATCCGCCAGGGCAGGCTGAAGCTCGCGCGGGGCGGGAAGGCGCTGGTCGACCGCTACCTCAGTCCGCAACCCCGTGTCGCCCTTGCCCCCGTCATACTGCGCCATGCCTCGGCGGCCCTGGACGTGTCCGATGGGTTGGTGGGCGACCTCGGCCACATCTGTGACGTGTCCGGCGTCGGCGCGGAGATTCGCGCACCAGCAGTGCCGCTGTCGGCCGCCGCCCGGGCCGCCCTCGACGCCGACCCGAGGATGCTCGGGTCAATCCTGAACGGCGGGGATGACTACGAGATCCTGGAGGCCGTTCCCGAGCGGGAGGCGGATGCCTACGTCGCCGAAGCGGCCGATGCCGGCGTTCCGGTAGCGCGTATCGGCACGATTCTGCGCGGGAAAGGGCCGCCGACCGTGGTCGACGGGCGTGGGAAGGCGGTGAAAGTCGC
>DASZQY010000300.1:0-2514 GCA_035549395.1 Bauldia sp. | reverse complement strand
GACCCCCGCGCGCCTGCCGTGCACGGGGCACAATCCTAGGGAGGAATGTGAAATGAAGAGAACGTCACTGTTCAGCCTGAAGGGGGCGCTGCTCCTGTCAGCCGGGTTGGCCATGACGGCTGCGCTGGCTGTGCCGGCGTACGCCGAGCAGGGCTTCCTTGATCGCATGAAGGCCGACGTCGCGGCTGCTACCGCGCCGGGTGGCGGGGCCTGGGATGGCCCGACATCGGGCCCAACCGCCGTCAAGGGCAAGAAGATCGTCTTCGTGTCGCTCACTCAGAACTCGTCCGGCAACGCCGACGCCTCGAAGGGCGCCGGCGACGCCGCCAAGCTGCTCGGCTGGGATTTCTCCGTCATCGACGGCAAGGGCAACGCCACCGATACGGCCAATGCCCTCCAGCAGGCGATCGCGCTGAAGCCCGACGGCATCATCCTCGCTTCGGTCGATCCGGCGTCCAACAAGGCGGCGCTCGACCAGGCCGATGCCGCCGGCATCAAGATCGTCTCGTGGCATTCCACGTCTTCGCCGGGCCCGGTGCCGGACGCACACATCATCGTCAACGTCTCGACCCCGCCGGATCAGATCGCCTACCTCGCCGGCGAATATGCCGTCGTTCACTCGAACGGCACGGCCAAGGCGGAAGTCATCTCCGACCGGCAGTACCAGATCGTCGTCACCAAGTCGGATGCGATCGAGAAGGCGATCAAGGAATGCGACACCTGCCAGCTTCTGTCTGAGGACAACGGACCCTTCGGCGAGGTGCCGCAGCGCACGCCGTCGCTCACCAATGCCCTGCTCCAGAAGTTCGGCAAGGATCTGGGCTACATGCTGACCTTCAACGACGTCTACTTCGATTTCGTCGTCCCGACCCTGAAGTCGGCGGGTATCGAGCCCGGCAACCCCCCGTTCCTGATCTCGGCGGGTGACGGCTCGGTCTCGGCCTACGAGCGTATCCGCACCGGCCAGTTCCAGATCGCCACGGTTCCCGAGCCCGCCTACATGCACGGCTGGCAGCTCATCGACGAGCTGAACCGCGCCTTCAACAACCAGCCGCCGTCCGGCTACGTCACCAAGGTGCACCTCGTCACCAAGGACAACGTCGATCTCGATGGCGGCAAGGACAACCGCTACGACCCGCAGAACGGGTACGAGGACCAGTACAAGAAGATCTGGGGAGTGCAGTAGGCTCCACCAGTCTGATGGCCGGCGCCCTCCGGCGCCGGCCATTTCTGTTTCGGTGGAGGCGGTCGCGATGAGTGAGCAGGTGGTGTTCCGCAGTGGCGAGGGTCCGTTCCATCGCATACGCCCCGATCTTGCCGGTGTGCTGATCGGCGGCGAGAAGGTCACGCTGGTGCGCTGGGATTTTCCGGTCGGCCGCGCCCCGACGCCGGTTCATTCGCACGCCGAACATGAGCAGTTCTGCGTCATGCTGTCGGGCAGTGTCCGCACCATGCTGGGCGGCGAGGAGGTAACCCTCCACCCCGGTGACATCATGGTGATCAGGCGCAACGTGCCCCACGGAGCCACCGTCGTGCTCGGCGATGAGAATGCCGTGATGCTCGATGTCTATTCGCCGCCGCGCGAGGAATACGTCGCCGCTGCGGCAGCGCCGCCAATAGGCTGAAACGTGGAAATGGATCGCTGAAAATGGCCGCCCAGTACGAGAGCGCCAGCCGTGTGAAGTTCGTCGGCCATTCTGATCAGGGCGGCAGGCCGGACGGCGTGCAGGTCATGGTCAACCGGGGCTTCGCCCATGTCTGCCATGCCTTCAGTGGGGGCTGGAGTCTGGTCGATGTGCGCGACCCGCGCCGGCCACGGGGCGCCGGGTTCTTCCCCTGCCATCCGAGCTCATGGTCGCTGCATTGCCAGAGCTACGGCGACCTGCTGCTCGTCGTCGAGGAGTTCAACTTCTATTCCGTCTACAACACCGAGAAGGCCTATTACGGCAAGTCGGCCGACGACATAACCAGCGCCGATTTTGGCAGGCGCGGCGAGGATTACTCCGCCGGACTGCGGGTCTACGATATTTCGAAGCCCGGCCAGCCGAAGCCGATCGGCTTCATGGAGGTCGAGGGCCTCGGCCTGCATCGCGTCTGGTGGGTGGGCGATCGGTATGCCTACGCCTCCGCCTTCCTCGACGGCTACACCGACCACATCTTCCTGGTCATCGACATGGCCGACCCCGCACACCCGGTCGAAGCCGGCCGCTGGTGGATACCCGGCATGCACAAGGCGGCCGGCGAAAAGCCGGACTGGAAGGGTCGTTACGCGCTTCACCACGCGGTCATCGCCGGCGATATCGCCTATTCCTCGTGGCGTGACGGCGGCCTCATCATCCTCGATATCGCGGACAAAACGAGGCCCAGGATGATTGCGCATCGCAACTGGAGTCCACCGTTCGCCGGCGGCACGCACAGTGCACTGCCGTTGCCCGATCGCAATCTGCTCGTCGTCGCCGACGAGGCGGTGCAGGACATCGACCAGGAGCCGATGAAACATACGTGGATGTTCGA
>DASZQY010000299.1:0-2391 GCA_035549395.1 Bauldia sp. | reverse complement strand
TCGCCCGGCGGGCAGTAGAGGCCCTGGGGGGTCGGGCGGAGCAGGTCCTCGGGGCGCATGGAACGAAGATAGTGGCGTCGCGTCACCGTCGCCATCCCGTAAACCTCAATCTTGCTCACACCCACCACCGTCACCCCGGCGAAAGCCGGGGTCCATCGCGGTGCGCGGGCACAGTGCTCGAAGCGCAGAGCAAGCTTGCTCTGGCCTGGACGTCGCCGCTCACACTCGCCGATGGATTCCGGCTTTCGCCGGAATGACGGGCGCTGGAGGCGCCGCTCCCTTACGTCCCGGCGCCCGGCTCGCTCACGCCTTCCAGCCGCGTCAGGATGTCGATGGCGTGCCGCACGTCTTCGATACGCGAAGGTTCACCGCCGCCCATGTTTTCCTCGGTGGCGACCGACAGGAGCTGCGCGTCCGTCTCCCACCGCTTCAGTACCTCGAGCTTCTGCTCGGCGGTCATCGTGTCGCTGTTCAGCACGTCCTTCGGCGATTTGAACACAGCCGCCGGGTCGAGGAGGGCCTTGTCGTAGTCCTTGGCCGTAAGCATCGCGATCTCTCCTTCTGCGGTGTCTGGGCACAGGGAACTCGAACTCAGACAACGCCGTGCTGGGCCCGGCGGTTCCTGCCGTCTTTGGGTCATAAATGGGCACCATTTGCGGCGGGCCCGGCGCCGGTCTACGACAAGCCGCTGCCCGACCAGTCCCGCCGATGAGCACCGCCGCCAAAGTCCGCACCAGTCTGCCCGTTGCTTCCCGCAAGGCGGCGCCGCCAGCGCTGCTGCCGAAGCCCTTTGCCGCATGGTTCGCAAAGAAGGGTTGGACGCCGCGCCGCCATCAGCTCGAGCTGCTGGCCAAGGCCGAGGCTGGCCGCTCGACCTTGCTCATTGCGCCGACCGGCGCCGGGAAGACGCTGGCGGGGTTTCTGCCGAGCCTGGTCTCGCTTTCGCGGCGTCCGCCGGCTACGAGGCCGGAGGGCACGGGCATCCACACCCTTTACATCTCGCCGCTGAAGGCGCTCGCCGTTGATATCGCCCGCAACCTCGAGGGCCCGGTCGCCGGCATCGGTCTCGACATCTCGCTCGAAACGCGCACCGGCGACACGTCCGTCGCGAAGCGGGCGCGCCAGAAGCTGAAGCCGCCGGACATTCTTCTCACCACGCCTGAGCAGGCGGCGCTCCTGATTTCCGCGCCCGACGCCGATCGTTTCTTCGCCGATCTCGAAACGATCATCCTCGACGAGCTGCATGCGCTCGTCACCTCCAAGCGCGGCGATCTTCTGGCGCTCGGCCTGGCGCGCCTGCGCAAGCTCGCCCCGGAGGTGAAGACCATCGGCCTGTCGGCCACTGTCGCCGACCCCGACGCACTCCGCGCCTGGCTGGTCGGGCAGGGCGGCCAGAAGGAGCACCTCGCCGACATCGTCACCGTCGCCGGCGGTGCCAGGCCCGACATCGCCATCCTCGACTCCGAGATCGAGGTGCCGTGGGCCGGCCACACCTCGCTCTATGCCGTGCCCGACATCTACGAGCTGGTGAAGCAGCACAAGATGACGCTCGTCTTCGTCAATGTGCGCAGCCAGGCCGAGCTTCTGTTCCAGCAGCTCTGGCGCATCAACAGGGAGGGCCTGCCGATTGCCCTCCATCACGGCTCGCTCGATGCAAGCCAGCGCCGCAAGGTCGAGGCCGCGATGGTCGCCGGCAAGCTCCGCGCCGTGGTGTGCACCTCGACGCTGGATCTCGGCATCGACTGGGGCGACGTCGATCTCGTCGTCAATGTCGGCGCGCCGAAAGGCGCCTCGCGTCTGGCGCAGCGCATCGGCCGCGCCAACCATCGCCTCGACGAACCGTCGAAAGCGGTGCTCGTGCCGGCCAATCGCTTCGAGATTCTGGAGTGCCGCGTCGCGCTGGAAGCCAACTACCTCGGCGCGCAGGACACGCCGAAGATGCTGCCCGGCGCCCTCGATGTGCTCTGCCAGCATATCCTCGGCATGGCCTGCTCGGCGCCGTTCTCATCTGACGCCCTCTATCGCGAAGTCACGTCCGCCTACCCTTATCGCGCGCTGGATCGTGCCGTCTTCGATCAGGCCGTCGAGTTCGTCGCCACCGGCGGCTATGCGCTCCGCTCCTACGATCGTTTCGCCAAGATCAGGCAGGGGCCGGATGGCCTGTGGCGCATCACCCATCCACGGGTCGCCCAGCAATACCGGCTGAACGTCGGCACTATCATCGAGGCGCCGCTGCTCAACGTCCGCGTCGCGCGCAACCGCGGCGCCGGCTTTGCCGGCCGCGCCGGGCGCGTGCTCGGCAAGATCGAGGAAGGCTTCATCGAGGCGCTGGCGCCCGGCGATACGTTCCTGTTCGCCGGCCTCATCCTGCGTTTCGAGGGCATGCAGGAG
>DASZQY010000298.1:0-4715 GCA_035549395.1 Bauldia sp. | reverse complement strand
AACGTTGAAGATCAATCGACCGGCTCGTTCTCGGTTTCGGCCGGTCTGTCCACCAGCGACGGCTTCATCGCGCAGGTCGCGCTGGAGGAAACCAACTTCCTTGGCCGCGGCCAGACGGTCCGCGTGTCGGTTGGCGGCGGGCAGAACTCGCGTGACTACAACCTGTCGTTCACCGATCCCTACTTCCTTGGCACTCACGTCTCGGCCGGCTTCGACCTCTACGATTCGACGACGACGCAGAATACGAGTGCCCAGCCCTACAACACGGAAGCCATCGGCGGCGGCCTCCGGCTTGGCCTTCCGCTGACCGATGATCTCGGGCTGCAGTTCAACTACAAGATCGTCAACAACACGATCTCCGGCGCAAGCGCTCCGGGCTCAGATTTCTTCCCGAATGGCTCGCGCCTGACGTCCTCGCTGGGTTATGCGCTGACCTATTCGACGATCGACAATACCCAGGATCCGCATGAAGGCTGGTACTTCAAGCTGGCGCAGGACTTTGCCGGCGTCGGCGGCGATGCCAAGTACGTCCGCACCACCGGCGACGCGCGGGTCTATGCGCCGGTCATCCCGGACAGCGACATCATCGGCATGTTGAAGGTCACGGGCGGCAACATCACGGGCCTAGGCCAGTCGGTGGTCGACTCGGACAACTTCTTCAAGGGTGGCGAGACGATCCGTGGCTTTGCGCCCTTCGGTATTGGTCCCCGCTACGACGACGGCACGAACAACATAGCTCTCGGCGGCAAGAACTTTGTCGCGGGTACGGCGGAGGTCGACTTCCCGCTGCCGCTCATCCCGCCGGACTTCGGCCTGAAAGGCGCCGTCTTTGCGGACGCCGGCATGCTGTGGGGCAACGACGGCGTAGGTGGCGCGCCAACCTACAACGATACGGCGCTGCGGACATCGGTTGGCGGCTCGATCATCTGGGCCTCGCCGTTCGGGCAGATCCGTGCCGACTTCGCCCAGGCACTGTCCAAGCAGAGCTACGACCAGACGCAGTTCTTCCGCATCGGCGCTGGCACGAGCTTCTAGGGCCGGCGTAAGGCTTGGAGAGAACGGACACGAGTCGGGGGCAGGCTGCGGCGGGAGACGCCGCCGCAGTTGAGCAGAGAAGGGGGCCGATGGACGGCGCGCCTACGACGCTCGAGACTGCCGACCTGCAGCAGATCATGAAGCTGCTGCCGCATCGCTACCCGTTCCTGATGGTGGACCGGATCGTCGACATCAACGGCACTGACTCCGCGGTCGGCATCAAGAACGTGACGTACAACGAGCCGCATTTCGCCGGCCATTTCCCTGGCCAGCCGATCATGCCGGGCGTGCTTATTCTGGAAGGCATGGCGCAGACAGCCGGCGCCGTCAGCATCCGCTCGTTCAAGGTGCCGAATGCGCCGCTGGTCTATCTCATGACCATCGACGAGGCCCGCTTCCGCAAGCCGGTCGTGCCGGGCGATGTGCTCGAGTATCATATTCGCAAGCTGCGCAGCCGCGGCATGGTATGGAAGTTTGCATGTGAAGCGGTCGTGGCGGGCAACAAGGTGGCCGAGGCCGTGATCACCGCAATGTCGGCTGACGGTTGAGCGCGGGCGCAGCGTATTCATGAGTCTCATCCATCCGACTGCCATCGTCGAGGACGGCGCACGCCTCGGCGCCGATGTCTCCGTCGGCGCCTTTTCGATTGTTGGACGGGATGTGATCCTGGAAGACGGCGTCACGCTTGATGCCCACGTCATGGTGCGCGGTCGCACCACCGTCGGCGCACGCACGCGGGTGGCGACGCTGGCGGTACTCGGCGGCGAAGCCCAGGACCTCAGCTACAAGGGCGAGGACACTGCACTCGCCATCGGTCCCGATTGCATCATCCGCGAGCATGTCACGGTTCATCGCGGCACCGCGCGCGGCCACGGCGCCACCCGGATCGGATCGCGCTGCTTCCTGATGATCGGCGCTCACGTCGGCCATGATTGCACGCTCGGCGACAATGTCATTCTGACCAACCAGGCGACCCTCGGCGGTCATGTCGAGATCGGCGATTATGCCATTCTCGGCGGGCTCACCGCCGTGCAGCAGCGGTCGCGCATCGGGCCGCACAGCTTCATCGGCGGCATGGTCGGTGTCAGCCGCGATGTGGTCCCATATGCCAGCGCCACCGGTCGCTGGGTGCATCTTGCCGGTATCAACTTGATTGGCCTGCGCCGCCGGGGCTACGACAAGGCGACGGTTCATGCGATTCACCAAGCCTATCGCATGTTCTTCTTCTCCCAAGGGCCGCGGGGCGAGCGCCTGGCCGCTGTCGCCGAGAAGTATGGCGACATTCCCGCGGTCGGCGTATTCATCGAATTCATCCGTGCCACGGGGAATAGGCCTCTGGCGCTGCCGCGGTCGGGCGATGCCGATTCCGACGAAGACTACGACGGCGACGACGAAATCTGAGGCGGCGGGCGAGCCGCTCGCCATCGTTGCTGCCGGCGGCACCGTTCCCTTCGAGGTCGCGACCGCGGCACATCAGGCCGGCCGGCGTGTTCTGGTGCTGGCGCTGGAGGGCGATGTCGATCCCCGTCTGTCGCAGTTTCCGCTAGAGCGCGTGAAGTGGGGCCAGGTCGGCCGTCTCGAGTCGCTGATCGCCGATGCCGGTGCGCGACAGCTCGTTTTCATCGGCTCGGTCGATAAGCGGCCGGATTTTTCGAGCATCGGGGTCGATTTCGGGACCCTCAAGCTTATGCCGTTCATCCTGCGCAGCATGATCGGCGGCGATGATTCTGTGCTGGGCAATGTGGTCAGCTTCTTCGAGCAGCGCGGCATTCGCGTCGTCGGCGCTCATGAGGTTGCACCGTCGCTCGTGGCCGCGCCCGGACAGGTCGCCGGCCCCCGCATCAGCGGGGCGATGATGGCCGAGGTCCGCGTGGCGATGGAGGCGGCGCGCGCCATCGGCGCGCTCGACATCGGGCAGGCAGCGATTGCCGTCGGCTCACGCGTGGTGGCGCTGGAGGCCGCCGAGGGCACCGATGCCATGATCGAACGCGTCGCCGGGCTGAAGCAAAGCGGCCGGTTGAAGTGGTCGGGCCGTGCCGGCGTTCTTGCCAAGCGTTCCAAGCCGCAGCAGGACCTCCGCGTCGATATGCCGGCCGTCGGGCCGCGCACCGTCACGGCGGTCGCCGCTGCTGGGCTTGCCGGCATCGTCATCGAGGCCGGCCGTGTGCTGATCGCCGATCGTGCCGCGACCGTCGCGGAGGCTGATCGGACCGGCACGTTCATCTTCGCCGTTGGCGAGGGGACATGAACGGGCACGGCGGCGGCGAACCTCCCGTTGTCTTCATCATTGCCGGCGAGGTATCGGGGGATCTGCTTGGCGCCAGCCTGATGCGCGCGCTGAACGACCGCCTGCATGGCCATGTCCGCTTCGTCGGCGTCGGTGGCGAGCGCATGACACAACTTGGGCTGCGATCGCTGTTCCCGATGGAGGAACTCGTCGTTCATGGCCTGCAGCAGGCGCTGGCGCGCGCGCCGCATCTGCTTGCGCGGATGGGCCAGACCGCACGGGCCATAGCGGACGCCGATCCGGATGTGCTCGTGCTGGTCGATGCGCCAGGCTTCAACCTCAGGCTGGCAAAGCGCGTCCGGCGCCTCCGCCCGGCCATTCCGATCGTGGACTACGTGTCGCCGTCGGTATGGGCGTATCTTCCTGGTCGTGCGCGGCGCATGGCGCCGGCCGTGGACCACCTGATGGCCATTCTGCCGTTCGAGCCGGCGGTCCATCGCAAGCTGGGTGGCCCGCCAACCACCTATGTCGGCCACCCGCTGATCGAACGCCTGCCGGCGCTGCGCCCGCTGCCTGGCGAGCGCGCGCCGCTCGGTGCTGGTCGCAAGCCGGTGCTGCTCGCGCTGCCCGGCTCGCGGCGCAGCGAGATCGCCCGGCTCATGGAGCTTTTCGGTGCCGCCATCGCGCGCGTGGAAAGCCAGGGCCCCGTCGAGCTAATCCTCCCCGCGGTGCCGTATCTCGCTGCCGAGATACGTGCGCGGGCATCATCGTGGCCGGTGCGGCCGACGATCGTGGAGGGCGAGGTGGCGACCTACGCCGCCTTTCGCCGCGCTCACGCCGCGCTCGCTGCATCCGGCACCGTTACGCTGGAGCTCGCGCTCTCCGGGGTGCCTACCGTGGTCGCCTATCGCGTGGAGCCGCTGCTGCGCCTGCTCAAGGCTTTTCTCAAGGTGGATTCGATCGTGCTGCCCAACATCATCCTGGGCCAACACGCGATGCCGGAGTTTCTGGACGGTGACGCCACGCCGGAGGCCCTTGCTGCAGCACTGCTGCCGCTGCTTGTCGATGGCGATGCGCGACAGCAGCAACTCGAGGCGTTCCGCCGGCTCGATGCTCAGATGGCGCTGGAGAGCGGCACGCCATCGGAGCGTGCCGCGGAAATCGTGCTGGGCGCGATGCGCAATCCGCCCGCGGACTAACGCCGCTTGGAGATCGGCACGTAATCGCGCCGCTCCGAGCCGGTGTAGAGCTGGCGCGGCCGGCCGATCTTCTGCGACGGGTCCTCGACCATCTCCTTCCACTGCGCGATCCAGCCTACGGTGCGGGCGAGCGCGAACAGCACGGTGAACATCGTGGTCGGGAAGCCCAGCGCCTTCAGGGTGATGCCCGAATAGAAGTCGATGTTCGGGTACAGCTTCTTCTCGATGAAGTATTCGTCGGTCAGCGCGATGCG
>DASZQY010000297.1:0-7807 GCA_035549395.1 Bauldia sp. | reverse complement strand
GTTCGACGTCGAATAAGGCGTGATCACCGACGCGGCGGCGTCCAGGATGTTGTCCATGTCGTCGTCGCTGATCGACGTCGACTGCGTGATGAGATCGGAGAGCGAGCTGCTGACGTGCGTCACCTTGCGCGAGATGGTCAGACCATGGCCGAGTTCGTCGCCGCCGAGGTAAAGCGTCAGCATGATCGGCAGGATGAGCGCGAACTCGACCGCCGATACGGCGCGCGCATCGCGCCTGAGCCGCAGGCCCATCCGCAACAGGGTGATCACGCCGCGCCTCACCACGGGAAGGGCTCGTTGCGGAAGGCGGCGGCGGCGGCGAGCAGGTGCATGCCGTTGCCGAGGTCGGCGAGGTTGTTGCCGAGCTGCGGCACGAACACCGGCCACTGATAGAAGGCGCGCACCACCACGATGTCGCTGCCGTGGCCGGCATGATAGACGTAGCCGTCCTTCTTGAGGTCGCCGTTCTCGTCGACCGGCGGCGCCAGCGTTATCGATCCGAAGTCGGTGAAGGTCTCGACGTCGACGTAGAGGCCGCTGCTGCAATTGAACATCAGCACCAGCTGGTCGCAGATCTTGTCCTTGAACGTCGCTCCATCCAGTCCCGCCTCCTGCGCCTGGCCGGTGCGGATCAGGCGGGCGGCGTTGGTGACCGCCGTTTCCAGCACGTTGGCGGCGAAGAACGCCATGCCGGTCTCCAGGATCGCGAACAGCAGCGCGAAAAAGGGCACCGCGATCAGCGCGAATTCGACCGTCGTCGCGCCGTTCTGGTCGCGCCGCAGGCGGCGGCCCGCGCGCCAGAACCCGCCGCGCGCCGTGGGCTGCGGCAGCGCCGGGTCCGCGCTAGCTGGGGAGAGAGTTGCCATCGCGCCGAATCTGGTGTGTGCGGCGGACAAATCCCACCGCTTCCGAAATTCTTAACGACCAAGCATTGAGGAACGGTTTCCGGTTATCCGGAAAGAACGGTGCCTGCACTTAACCTGCCGCTAACCTAAGCGACCGCCACACTTGCCCGAAGCCCGATCTCATTTGCCGGAAGCAGATGAGCTCAGGCTGTTCTGCGATTGCACCTGCGAGTTGACCGAATCGAACACCGAGGTGCTGTCGCCGACGGCAAGTACCGGCGCGCAGTCCGGCGTGCAGGAGAAGGTCTGGCGCGAGGCCCGGCTGTAGACGGTCACCACCTGGTTGTCCTGCGGTGCCACCGTCACCATCGCGTCGGCGATCGGTTGGCCGCTGCGATCGAGCACGATGAGATTGGTCGTGCCGAAACTGTGGCCTGTGATGATCAGGGTCTGGTCGTCCTGGATGGTGGCGTCGGCGATCGCCGGGTTGCCGATGATCACGATGTCGGCGGGCCGGGCGATGTGCATCACCTTCGCCTGGTCGACGACGACCTGGATCGGCGAGGTCTCGTCACTCGGAGCCGTCGCTGCGGCTGCGGCTCCCGACAGCAGCAGCCCGCCGGTGACGGCAAGGACGAGGGAGCGGGCCGAAAGCGGCATGGTGATCCTCCGGTAATCTGGCCGGACACGATGCGGCCGTGGCGGCCAAGCTAGCCGCAACATGGTGAACGAACGTTTAAGGCGCGGCGGGCCTCGCAGGCTCGTGCGTCTGTGAACTTGGGGCAGGGCGCGTGGTCAGAGTTACCGATAGAAATTTCCGCTATAGTAAAACAATTATCACCACCGGCACGGTAAAGAAAACATCAATATCCGGAAAGAATAAGGATTATCGTTGTTCCTCAAGCAAATCCTTAAATACACTATATATTATGGTTAAGCATTCGTAATTTGAGGGCTATATCGACGCCATCCGTATTAACGATCCTTCAGGACTTCGGCGGTACTGTGCGCTCGGTTACGGCCGCGAAGGAAGAGCTTCGACTATCCGGAGCCAGCATTGCACAATGCACCAAGTGAGGAGTTCGATCATGAAGAGCCTTATGACCCGCTTCGCCAAGGACGAGTCCGGCGCGACGGCCATTGAATACGGTCTGATTGCCACGCTCATCGGCGTCGCCATCATCCTGGGCGCCACCGCCCTCGGCACCAAGCTGAACAGCGTGTTCAGCGGCATCGCCGACGACATCAACGTCACGTCGGGCAGCACCTGATCGCTGGCGGACGGGAAGAATCAAAGGCAGCGCGGTCGCACGGCCGCGCTGCCTTTGCATTTCTGACGCTGCCGAAACTCGCGCCGTCAGTGCAATTTTAAGCATCCGCTTCAGACGCCCTTAATCATCGGCCGATACCAATTGGCGTGCTTCTCTCCCGCGCGTCGCTGGGAGAGTCGGGTCGGCATGACGATGATCTCGACGTTCCAGACGATCGCATTCTTCGTGTTTCCGTTCGCGATGGCGTTTGCCGCCATCTCCGATCTGTTCACGATGACCATTTCCAACCGGCTGGTGCTGGCGCTGCTCGCCGCGTTTGCGGTCCTGGCGCCGCTCGCCGGGCTTGACGCGCGCACGCTCGGGCTTGATGCGCTGGCTGGCGCCATCGTCCTGGCGATCGCCTTCGGCTGCTTTGCCGCCGGCTGGATCGGCGGCGGCGATGCCAAGTTCGCGGCGGTAACGACGCTGTGGATCGGCTGGAGCAACGCCGTCGATTTCATCGCCATGTCGGCGATCTTCGGCGGGGTTCTCACACTCGTCATTCTTTCGTTCCGCCGCGCGGTGCTGCCAGCTTTCGTCGTGCGGCAGGCGTGGGTGGCGCGCCTCCACCATCAAGGCGGCGGTGTGCCGTACGGTGTCGCGCTGGCCGCTGGTGGCCTCGCCGTCTATCCGCATACGGCATGGATGGCGGCGTTCCTGAGCTGACGGGCTCGGACGCTCAGGGGTCGTCTTCACGATTGGCGTGCGCCGGCGGCTGTCGGTGCGCTTGCAGGTGCGGCGGCGGCACGGGCGGCCTGGCGCGGTCGGTTAGGGCTTCGTTAGTTACGAATTCTCACCGTTGGTTAACCATAATTACACGATTGCCGGGCGAGATTTGCGTTCACGTGGACGACAACGCGCTGGCTGAGGGTTGCGTGTCATGAAGATCACTCGAGTCGCAGTTCTCGCGGTGGCGGTCATCGCCGGGCTCATCGCCGCCTTCATTGCGATGCGCCTTTCCGCTCCGCGCCCGGCGCCCGTCGTCGCCACCGCCCAGGCGCCGGCCGCCCCGGTCACCTCGCAGGTTCTGGTGGCCACCAAGGACATTCCTGTCGGCGGCCGTCTCGACGCCGCTTCGATGAGCTGGCAGGACTGGCCGAACAGCGGCGTCTCCGATCACTTCATCACCAAGCAGGGTGACGGCAGTCAGCAGCTGCAGCCGCTCGTCGGCTCCATCGCCCGCGCCACCATCTACAGCGGCGAGCCGATCAACCAGGCCAAGCTGATCAACTCCGACCGCGGCTACATGTCGGCGATCCTGCCGGCGGGCATGCGCGCCGTCGCCCTCAAGATCTCGACCGACACCAGCGCCGGCGGCTTCATCCTGCCGAATGACCGCGTCGACGTGATCATGACGCGCCAAAATCCCGATGCCTCGACCAATGGCGGCAATCCGTATCTGACCGAGACCATTCTCAACAACGTGCGGGTCCTCGCCATCGACCAGACGGTCGAGAACAAGACCGACAGCAGCACCAGCGGCAGCGACAGCGGCGAGACGGTCATCGGCCAGACCGCGACGCTCGAGCTGACGCCGCAGCAGGTTCAGATTCTGGCCGTCGCCCAGCAGATGAGCGACCGCCTGACGCTCGCGCTGCGTTCCGTCGCCGACTCCCATGTCACGCCGAAGGATGCCGCCGCCGATGCCGTTCATCTCATCGGCAGCACCAAGGAGAACGGCGCCGTCACCGTCGTCAGGAATGGCGTCGCCCATGACGTCAGCGTGATGAGGTGATCCGTCGATGACGCGCCGCACCACGCCGAGACCAGCCAATCAAGGGATTGCCCAGATGACGTTCCCGCGCATGCTCCTCATCGCCGGCGCCGCGCTGCTTCTCGCCGGTGGGCTCGGTGCCGCCGGCGCACGGGCGGACACCCCTGCCTCCGGTACCGGCACTTACGATGCGGGTGCGGTCCAGCGCGCCGTCAAGGTCGGCCTCGACAAGTCGCTGGTCATCGACCTGCCGCGCGACGCGCGCGACATCCTCGTCTCCAACCCCGCCATCGCCGACGCCGTGATCCGCACGCCGCGGCGCATCTACGTGACAGGCGTCGCCGTCGGCGAATCCAACGTCATCGTTTTCGATCGCGCCGGCCAGCAGATCGTCTCGCTCGAGTTGTCGGTCGAGCGCGACACGGCGGCGCTCACCACCCTGCTTCACCAGCTGCTGCCCGATTCCAACATTCAGGTCGAGATCGTCAGCGACAATCTCATCCTGTCCGGTGGCGTCCGCAACGCCGCCGATTCCCGGCGCGCGCAGGACATCGCCAACGTCTTCCTCAACGGCGGCGCCCAGGCCCAGGGCACCGGCAGCGACGCCGGCGGCGTCACCGTCTCGAGCGCCGGCGGCGCCAGTGTCAGTTCCACCGTCGTCAACATGTTGACCATCCAGGGTCAGGATCAGGTGCAGGTCAAGGTCAGCGTCGCCGAGATCAATCGCAACCTCGTCAAGCAGCTCGGCATCAGCTGGAATGCCCAGAACATCGACATCGCCTCCATCCTCGGCCTCGGCAATGTTCTCGGCCAGGTGCTGGTTGGCGGCAGCGTTGCGTTGCCGTTCCCCGTCACCGGCTCGCAGCCGCCGTCCTCGATCAGCGGCACCTACGTGCAGAACTACCTGACGCAGAACCCGGGCTCCAGCTCGACCGACGATCCCACGGTCGCCCAGCGCCAGCTCGGCGCCACCATCCGCGCCCTTGAGCAGACCGGCCTCTATCGCACGCTGGCCGAGCCGACCCTGACCGCGATCTCCGGTGAGTCGGCCTCCTTCCTGGCCGGCGGCGAGTTCCCGGTTCCGACCGGCAAGGACCAGAGCGGCAACGTCACGATCTCGTTCAAGCCCTTCGGCGTCGCGCTTTCGATGACCCCGGTGGTGCTCGACGACGGCCGCATCAGCCTGCACGTCAAGACCGAAGTGTCGGAGCTGTCGACCGACGGCGCCGTCGCCCTTGGCCCCGATGTCAGCATCCCCTCGCTCAAGGTGCGCCGCGCCGAGACCACGCTCGAGCTGCCCTCGGGCGGCTCCATGGTGCTGGGCGGCCTGCTTGAAGACAGCACGCGCCAGGCCATCAGCGCGCTGCCCGGCCTCGGCAAGCTTCCGATCCTCGGCGCTCTCTTCCGCAGCCGCGACTTCCAGCGCGACGAGACCGAGCTGGTCATCATTGCCACGCCTTACCTGGTGCGGCCGGTGTCGCGCGACGCGCTCGCCACCCCCGACCAGGGTTTTGCGCCGGCCAGCGATGCCCAGGCCCAGCTCCTTGGCAATCTCAACCGCATCTATGGCAGCAGCGCCACGCCGCCGCCGTCGGGCGGCAAGTACCAAGGCACTTTTGGCTACATCTATCAGTGAAGCAGCGGACCAGACGATGCTCGCCCGTTCGGCACCAATGGAGCCCGATCCCATGACTCCCCATTCGTCGTTCATCGGCCTGCGCCATCGGCGCACGCGCCTGGCGGCCGCGGCCACCACCGCCGTGCTCCTCGCGGCGCTCGCTGGCTGCGCCAAGCCGCCGGTCGATCCGATCAGCACCGCCTCGACCGCCGCCGCGGACGACTATCACGTGACCCATCCGATCACGATTCAGGATCAGGTCGCCACCATGGACATTCCGGTCAGCGTCGACAGCAAGATCCTGCCGGGCGCCGAGGCCGACAACATTCGCTTCTTCGGCCAGGAGTTCCTGGTCAGCGGCACGACGACGATTGCGGTTGTCGCGCCGTCGGGATCGCCCAACCAGGTCGCCGCCGCCGGCATCGCCGTGCAGGCGGAGAATGTGCTGCGCGACATGGGCGTCGATCCCAGGATGATCTCCTACCGCGTCTACCGCGCCGGGTCGGACGAGCGCGTCGCGCCCGTGCGTCTGGCCTACAACCACATCGCCGCGACCACCGCCCCGTGCGGCCCGTGGCCGGATCTGGTTACCCAGACCAACTTCAATCGCCATTACGAGGCGTTCGGCTGCGCCACGCAGCAGAACCTCGCGGCCATGGTCGATAACCCGCTCGATCTGCTGTACCCGCGCGGCATGCCGCCGGCGGACGCCGCCCGCCGCGCCGACGTGCTTCAGAAATACCGGACCGGCCAGCGCTTCACGAGCGACACCTCGGGCGAGAGTGGCGGCACCGTGGCAGAGGGTGTGGGGCAGTAGCGATGACCGATCTCGCTTACAGGGATACCGGACCGGCCGGGGAGAGGGCGGCCGCCGAGGCCTCCGTCGACGTTCGCCCCGTCCCGCGCATCTCCATCCAGGCGTTTTGCGAATCGCCTGACCTGATCGCGGCCATCGAAGCGGCGGCGCGCGATCGCCGCATGGCCCGCGCCCACGTCAAGGTGCAGACCGGCGGCATCGCCGCGGCGGCGGAGTTCTATCAGGCCGCGGCCACGCCCAATCTCATCATCGTCGAGACCCGCCTGCCGCGCGAGCGGCTGGAGGCGGAGCTCGATCGCCTGGCCGAGGTCTGCGATCCCGGCACCAAGGTCATCGTCGTCGGCCACACGAACGACGTCGAGCTGTACCGCGGGCTTATCCAGCGCGGCGTCAGCGAGTATCTCGTCGCCCCGGTCAGCCTCATGGGCGTGATCAAGGCGATCTCCGATCTCTACGTCGATCGCTCGACCCAGCCCCTTGGCCGCACCATCGCCTTCATCGGCGCCAAGGGCGGCGTCGGCTCGTCGATGATGGCCCACAACGTCGGCTGGTCGATCGCCCGCAACTTCGACAACGACGTCGTCGTCGCCGATCTCGATCTTGCCTTCGGAACCGCCGGCCTCGACTTCAACCAGGATCCCGCCCAGGGCATCGCCGAGGCCGTCAACGCGCCCGACCGTCTCGATGATAATTTCCTCGACCGGCTGCTCGCCCGCTGCTCCGAACACCTGAGCCTGCTCGCCGCGCCGGCGACGCTCGATCGCACGTACGACTTCAACGAGACTGCCTTCGAGCACGTCATCGACGTCGCCCAGGCCGGGGTGCCGACGCTCATTCTCGACCTGCCGCATGCCTGGAACGCATGGGTCAGGAAAACCCTGCTCGCCGCCGATGAGATCGTGCTCACCGTCGAGCCGGACCTGGCGAACCTGCGCAACGCCAAGAACATGATCGACCTGCTCAAGGCGGCGCGCTCCAACGATCATCCGCCACGCCTCGTCGTCAACAAGAGCGGCATCGCCAAGCGGCCGGAGATCAAGGTCGACGACTTCGCGACCGCGCTCGGCGTCACGCCGCTCGCCGTCCTGCCCTTTGACGCGCAGCTCTTCGGCACCGCCGCCAACAACGGTCAGATGATCGCCGAGGCCGACGCCAGGAGCCCGATCGCCGAATCCTTTGACATGATCGCGCGGACCATCACTGGCCGCGCCGAAGCCAAGCGGCCCAAGCGCGGCGGCATGCCGCCGTTCCTCGGGCTGTTCACGGGCAAGAAGGCCGGCTGAGGCCAGGGCAGGGCGGGTAGCAGATGTCGATGTTCGGCAAGCGCGGCACGGGTGGAAGCAGCGGCAAGCCGCCGCAGCCGCCGTTGGAGGATGCGGCGCCCGCCGCGCCGCCGCCAGTGGTTACGCCGCCGCCTGCCGCCAGCCTTCCGCCGGCAGCACCGCCGCGCATGGAGCAGGCCGCCGCCCCGTCACCACCCGCGCGGGCCGAGGCCGCGATGCC
>DASZQY010000296.1:0-2148 GCA_035549395.1 Bauldia sp. | reverse complement strand
GGCCTTCGGCCGGGCCGGCTGCAGGCTTGTGCCGGGCATCCACGTCTTTCTATTCGATCAGTTAGGCCGGAAAGAGTGGATGGCCGGGTCCAGCCCGGCCACGACGAGTGCGATTACTCCGCCGCCTTGAGCATTGCTGCGCTGCCGTTGCGGAATTGCTCGCGCAGGGCCGCCTCTTCCGCCTTCGCAGCGGCGAGATGCCGCTGCTTGACCGGGCCGTAGCCGCGGATTTTCTCCGGAATTGACGCCAGCGCCAGGGCGGTCGCGTGATTGTCGGGCGTCAGCTCGGCCATGAGCGTGGCGAGCAGGCTTTCATAGTCCGCGATCAGCCGGCGCTCGCTGCGGCGCTCGTCGCTGTAGCCGAAGGGATCGAGCGGCGTGCCGCGCAGGAAGCGGAAGCGCTTGAGCCAGCCGAACGCCGTCAGCATCCAGGGGCCGAAGGTGATCTTTTTCGGTTCACCGGTGAGCGGATCGACCTTGGCGAAGAGCGGCGGCGCGAGGTGGAATTCAAAACGCAGTTCGCCGTCGAAGGTGCCTTTGACCCGGTCGAGGAAGCCGGTGTCGGTATAGAGCCGGGCGACCTCGTATTCGTCCTTGTAGGCCATCAGCTTGAACAGATAGCGCGCGGTCGCCTCGGCGAGCCCGCTCTGGCCGGGCGCCTTCTGCGCTTCGGCCGCCTGCACCTTCTCGACCAGCCTGCGGTAGCGGGCGGCATAACGGCGGCTCTGATAGGCGGTCAGGAAAGCAACGCGCCGCTCGACCGTCTCAGTGAAGGACTGCGACAGTTTCAACGCGTCGTTCTCTAGGCCCTTGGCCGGCTGCACCAGCGCCTGCACGGCGGCCGGATCGATCGCGGCGCGGCGGCCGTAACGGAAGGCGGCGAGATTCATCGCGACCGCCTCGCCGTTCAACTCGATGGCCTTTTCTATCGCCTCCGCCGACAAAGGCAGCGCGCCGAGCTGATAGGCATAGCCCAGCATGAACATGTTGGCGCCGATGGAATTGCCCAGGAGCGCGGTCGCCAGCCGGCTGGCATCGACGAAATGGCTGCGCCCGGGACCGGCTGCGCCGCCGATGGCGCGCTTCAGGCGTTCGGTCGGCAGCGAGAAATCGGCATTGCGGGTGAAGTCGCCCGGCAGGAACTCCGCGGTATTGACGACAACGCGGGTGTGGCCGGGCTTGACCGCGCCCAGCACCTTCTTGCTGCCGGCGACAACGATGTCACCGCCGATGACAAGGTCGGCACTGCCGTTGCCAACACGGATGGCGTGAATCTCGTCGGGCGTATTGGCGATGCGCATGTGGGTGTAGACCGCGCCGCCCTTCTGCGCGAGGCCGGCCATGTCGATGACGCCGACGCCCTTATTCTCGATATTGGCCGCCATCGCGAGAACCGCACCGATCGTCACCACACCGGTGCCGCCGATGCCGGTCACGATGATGCCGAACGGATGATTGAGCGCCGGCACTTGCGGCGCCGGCAGCGCCGCCCAATCGGCCGGCTCAGCCACGCTCTCGCCCTTCTTCAGCTTCGCCCCATGCACGGTGACGAAGGACGGGCAGAAGCCGTTCACACAGGAGAAATCCTTGTTGCAGCTCGACTGGTCGATGGTGCGCTTACGGCCCCATTCGGTCACGAGCGGCTGCACCGAAACGCAGTTCGACTTCACGCCGCAATCGCCGCAGCCTTCGCAGACCAGGTCGTTGATCACCACGCGCTTGTCGGGATCGGGGAAGGTGCCGCGCTTGCGGCGGCGGCGCTTTTCGGCGGCGCAAGTCTGATCATAGATCAACACGCTCACGCCCGGCACTGTCGCAAGCTCGCGCTGCACGGCGTCGAGCTCGTCGCGGTGATGCACGGTAAGCCCGCGCGGCCATTCGGTGTCCTTGGGATATTTCCACGGCTCATCGGTGACCACGACCACGCGCTTGGCGCCTTCGGCCGCCACCTGCGCCGCGATCATCGGCACCGTGAGCGTGCCATCGTGATGCTGGCCGCCGGTCATGGCGACCGCATCGTTATAGAGAATCTTGTAGGTCATGTTCACGCCGGACGCGATGGCGGCGCGAATGGCGAGATAGCCGGAGTGATTATAGGTGCCGTCGCCGATGTTCTGGAACACGTGCGGCCGTTGCGAGAACGGCGCC
>DASZQY010000295.1:0-5542 GCA_035549395.1 Bauldia sp. | reverse complement strand
CTTTGCGTCCGCCGTTTCCGATCTGGCGCGCTCGCCGGCGCTTTCCGGCGCCGGCGCATTGCTCATCGGCTACCTCGGCTCGGAAGGGCAGGTCGAACCGCTGGTCGAACTGGCGACGACGCTGAAGACGGTGAACCCGGCGGCGCGCTTCCTCTACGATCCCGACATCGGCGACAACGGCACGCTGTTCGTGCCGGCGGCGCTGGCGGCGAAAGCTCGCGACCGCCTGCTGCCGCTCGCCGACATCACGACGCCGAACCGCTTCGAGCTCGGCTGGCTGACGGGCATGGCGCCGGAGAGCGAGGCGGAAGTCATCGCGGCGGCACGCAAGCTCGGCCCGAGCGAGGTGGTGGTGACGTCGGCGTTGGCCTCGGCCACCGAGATCACGTCGATCGTGCTCGCCGACGGCGGGGTGCAGCGCGCCAGCCACGCCGCGGCGGCAAAGACGCCGAAGGGCACCGGCGACCTGTTCGCGGCGCTCTACCTCGGGCGGCGGCTCGCCGGCGGAACGGCCGGTGCCGCGTTGGCCGGCGCTGCCGGCGCCGTCGCGCGATTGGCCGAACAGGCCGCCGCTGCGGGCGAGGACGAGCTGCCGCTCGCCGCCGGCCAGGACGCCTTCCTCGCCGACGGTGCTTCGGTCAAATTGACGAGCGCCTAGGTAGCCGCGGTCGGCGGCTCGCGAAAGACGCCCAGGCGAAAGCCGAGATAGGAGCAGACCGTCGCCACAGCGGTCGCGATGAAGATTGCGACGATCACCGGGAGCGCCGGAAAGGCGATGAGCAGCAGGCTGTAGACCACGAAGTTCAGCGCGTTGGCGCTCAGCGCGACCGTGACGAAGCGCAGGAACTCGCTCCACGAGGCGGCGGCATCCATGGCGAAGGTCACGCGCCGGTGCATCAGCCAGGCGACGACCATCGCCACCGCGATGCCGACCAGGCGCGCAACAAAGCGGTCGAGCCCGAGATGGACGAGAAGCGTAGTGATCCCGGCATCGACAACGAAGGCCGTGCCGCCGGAGAGGATGAATCCTCCCCAGTGACGGGCGCCGCTCGTGGTCGCCATCGGCGGCGCCCCTTGTCAGGCCGCCTTCTGCTTGGGCTGGATCAGCTTGCGGTTGACCAGCACCTCGGCGATCTGCACGGCGTTCAGCGCGGCGCCCTTCCTGAGGTTGTCGGAGACCACCCACAGCATCAGGCCGTTCTCGACCGTCGGGTCCTCGCGGACGCGGCTGATGTAGGTGGCGTCCTCGCCGGCCGCCTCGTAGGGCGTGATGTAGCCGCCGGGCTCGCGCTTATCGATGAGCAGGCAGCCGGGCGCTTCGCGCAAAATGTCCTGCGCTTCCTCGACGCTGATCGGATTGGCGAACTCGACCGCGACCGCCTCCGAGTGCGAGACGAACACCGGCACGCGCACGCAGGTCGCGACCAGCTTGATCTTCGGGTCGAGGATCTTCTTGGTCTCGGCCACCATCTTCCACTCTTCCTTGGTGAAGCCGTCCTCCATGAAGACGTCGATCTGGGGAATGAGGTTGAAGGCGATGCGCTTGGGGAACTTCTTGTTCTCGATCGGGTCGGAGACGAAGACGGCGCGCGTCTGGGTGAACAGCTCGTCGGCGGCCTCCTTGCCGGCGCCGGAAACCGATTGGTAGGTGGCGACGACGACGCGCCTGATCGTGGCGCGGTCGTGCAGCGGCTTCAGCGCGACGACGAGCTGTGCGGTCGAGCAGTTCGGATTGGCGATGATGTTGCGCTTGCGGAAGCCGGTGATCGCGTCGGCGTTGACCTCGGGCACGATCAGTGGAACGTCGGCGTCGTAGCGCCAGGCGGAAGAATTATCGATGACGACGCAACCCTCGGCACCGATCTTCGGCGCCCATTCCTTGGAGACGGAGCCGCCCGCTGACATGAGCGCGATGTCGGTGTCGGAGAAATCGTAGTTGTCGAGCGCCTTCACCTTGAGGACGCCATCGCCGTAGGAGACCTCGGTGCCGACGCTGCGGCGGGAGGCCAGCGCCACGACCTCGTCGGCGGGAAAGCCGCGCTCGTCCAGCACGGACAGCATCTCGCGTCCGACGTTGCCGGTGGCGCCAACCACCGCGACCTTGAAACCCATAGCCGTCAACTCCGTCTCTCTCGTCCTCGTCCCGCCGGCACGCCCGCGAGAGAGACCCGAGCGGCGAGGCGAGGCTTAGCCGATTTTGGTGATTTTCGTCGTGGTTTTCGTCGCGCCGGAACGGGCCGGAGCGTCTGCAGGGGCAGAAGTGGCGCGGCGCAGGGCCATCGGCAACCCGAAAACGTAAGGCAATCCCGCGAAGAACCAGGGAAAACCGGCGCTTCTTGTACGCGAACGTGGAGCGGAGTCAACGAAGCGTGCCTGTGGCGGCGTTCATCGCGGCTTCAGGCCGGCTGGCATAGGGTGCTCAGCGATCCGGCCAAACGGCCCCAACGGGAGGGACTTCCATCATGCGCAGCCTGCTACGCATCCTGGCGCTCGCCAGCATGGCAATCGGCGCCCCGGCGCTGTCGGCCCATGCCGCTACGATCATTGCCTGCCCGTTGCCGCAGGCGACGCGCACCATTGTCGAGCCGCTGGCGCCGGGCTGGTCGACCAGCTCGACCGTCAGCCCGGTCACCGACTACAAGGTCGACACCTCAAGCGGCCAGCAGGTGCTGACGTGCATCTACGGTGCGGCCGGCTCCGTCCAGCGGCCGGTGCCGATCACGCAGACCTGCACCAAGATTGCAGGGCGCAAGTTCAGCTGCGCGCCGGCGGCGCCTCCCGGTCCGACCATCGTCTCCGACGGGCCGCTCACGCTTTCCGACGGTGGCAACGCCGATCTCGACGCCGGCGGCGCGCCCGACATCCGTTTGCGCGCCGACAACCCTTTCCTGCGCACGTTCGAACCGATGAGCGGCGCCAAGCTCAGCCCGCAGGGCACGCACTTCCCGACCTTCGCCGATTGCCAGAGCGCGCCCTATTCGCCGGCGCCGATCCTGCAGACGCAACTGCCGGCCGGCGTGTGGCTCTGCGTCAAGACCAGCGACGGCAACGTCGGCCGCGTGCACATCGTCAACATCAACGGCGTGCCCGGCCTGCCCATCCCGATGACGCTCTACCTCGACCACACGACATGGTCCGGAGGTGCCGGTCCCGGCCCAGGCCCGGGTCCAGGTCCGGGCCCCAGCCAGCCGGTTGTCTCGAACGGCACGGTTGCCATACCGCAGACCTACCTGCTCGACCTCGACAATGGCCAGCTCACGACGACCAACAACGCCGACCTGTGGTTCCAGGCGGTGACGGCGACGCAACTTTTCCTGAAGCCGATGAACGGCGCGCAGCTCGCCGTCGGCGACGGCAGCAACCGCGGCTACATCGGGTGCTCGGCCGCGTCGTTCAGCACGGCGCCCGTGCCGGTATCGTCGCTGCCCACCGGCAGCTATGTCTGTGCGGCGACCGGCGACGGCCGCGTCAGCCAGTTCCGCATCGTCGGTCTCTCCGCCGCCACGCCGCGCAAGCTCACGATCAACTACGTCACCTGGCAGTAACGGCTCACACGCCTGCGATTCCGAATGGCGAAGCCCGGCCCCGCGCCGGGCTTCGCTATTCTCAGCCGCGCCGAAGCCTGCCCGCGAGGCCCCTTGCTCCCGCTCCGCATCGCAGCTATATCTAATTGCGAATAATTCGCATTATCAATTAAGCCCTTCACGATGCTGAATCAGGAATCCGCAGGCGAGGCAGCCGAAAAGACGGCATCGGGTTGGCATTTCACGCGCGTTGGCGACCGGCCGAGCCTGCCGGAGGCCAATGCCACGGTGGCCGTGCCGAAGGGCGCGTTCTGGTTCCGCCAGCTGCTCGCGTTCATGGGCCCCGGCTACATGGTCTCGGTCGGCTATATGGACCCGGGCAACTGGGCGACCGACCTCGCCGGTGGCGCCTCCTTCGGCTACACGCTGCTGTTCGTCATCATGCTCTCCAACCTGATGGCGATTCTGCTGCAGGCGCTGGCCGCGCGGCTGGGCATCGCCAGCGGCCGCGATCTGGCGCAAGCGTGCCGCGACAGCTTTCCGCGGCCGGTCAACCTGCTGCTCTATCTCGCCTGTGAGTTCGCCATCGTCGCCTGCGATCTCGCCGAGGTCATCGGCACGGCGATCGCGCTCCAGCTTCTCTTCCACATCCCGCTCATCATCGGCGCCCTGATCGCCGCGCTCGATGCCTTCGTGCTCCTCTTCCTGATGAGCCGCGGCTTCCGCTTCCTCGAAGCCTTCATCGTCGCGCTGCTCGTCGTCATCTTCGGCTGCTTCGCCATCCAGATCGTGGCCGCCGCCCCGCCGGTCGGCACGCTGCTCCGCAGCCTGTTCGTTCCGTCGCCCGAGATCGTCACCAACCCGGCGATGCTCTACGTCGCCATCGGCATCATCGGGGCCACCGTGATGCCGCATAACCTATATCTGCATTCCTCGATCGTGCAGACGCGGGCGTACGAGCGCAACGATGCCGGCAAGCGCAACGCGATCAAATGGGCGACCGTCGATTCAACCGTCGCCCTCATGCTGGCGCTGTTCGTCAATGCCGCGATCCTGGTCGTCTCCGCCGTCGCCTTTCACGAGAGCGGGCACCAGTCGGTGGCCGACATCGGCGAGGCCTTCCAGTTGCTCGCCCCGCTGCTTGGCCTCGGCATCGCCTCGGTGCTGTTCGCAGTGGCGCTGCTCGCTTCGGGCATCAACTCGACGGTCACGGCGACGCTCGCCGGGCAGATCGCGATGGAAGGATTCCTCCGGCTTCGCCTGCCGCAGTGGGCGCGCCGGCTCCTGACGCGCGGCATCGCCATCGTTCCGGTGATCGTGGTGACGTGGCTCTACGGCGAAGCCGGCACCGGCAGGCTGCTGGTGCTCAGCCAGGTCATCCTGTCGATGCAACTGCCCTTCGCCGTCGTGCCGCTGGTTCTGTTCGTCAGCGACAAGCGCAAGATGGGGAGCTTCGCCATCGGCCGGCCGCTCGCCGTGCTGGCATGGCTGGTCGCCGGCCTCATCATCGTGCTCAACGTGAAGCTGCTGATCGACGCGCTCTGAGCTTGCGCCGGGCAAGATGCCCGTCTCGCCACTGCTCCATCGTCACCCCGGGGTGACGGAAAGTACAAACTCACGGCGATCTCAGGTGGCCGCGCTCTTCCCCGCCACCATCGCCTCGTATTCGGCCATTGCCTCCGGCGCGATGGCGCGCAGGCCGGCGAGGTCGCTCTTCGGGCCGAGCTCGAAGCGCAGCGGACGTGGGTGGTCGGCGGCGTCGGCGTAAAGAAGAAGCTGGCGCTGGCGGCCGCTCATCCTGACATGGGGACGCCAGCCGCTGAACGGGCCTTTCAGCCGCAGCGGCCCCTGCAGCCGCCAGACGCTGATCGTCAGCTTGCCGTCCTCGGCACGCTCGACGCTGGTGACGACGTCGCGCTGCTCGCTCCACAGCTGATAGAACGAGTAGAGGCCGCCGGCGAGGAACAGCACGCCGAACATCGACCCGGTGGATTGGTCGCCGCCGTGGGCGGCGTGCC
>DASZQY010000294.1:0-7882 GCA_035549395.1 Bauldia sp. | reverse complement strand
GACTACGGCAAGCATTTCGTCATCGGCCTGCAGCCGACGACGACCTTAAGCGATCACGACCGGCGCCTGCTGGCGGAGCTGAAGCCGGCAGGCGTCGTGCTGTTCAGCGCGAACTTCCGGCGCGGCCTGGTCTATGACGAGTGGCTGGCGGCGTACGAACAGTTGATCGCGGAAATCGCGGCATGCCTGGAGACCAGCCACTTCCTGCTCATGATCGATCACGAGCATGGCCGGGTTGTCCGCACGCCGCCGCCGATCACCCGCTTCGCCGCTGCCAACCGCTGGGCGCAACAGGCGGGCGCGGTCGGGGCGGCGACCGCGATCGAACTCGGCTCGCTCGGCATCAACGTCAACCTCGCGCCGGTAGTCGACGTCGCGTCCAACCCGCGTAATCCTGTGATCGGCGACCGGTCCTTCTCCTCCGACCCGGAGGAGGTGGCGGCAGCGGCGACCGCCTATATCGACGCGCTGCAGGCAGGCGGCGTGCTCGCCTGTCCGAAGCATTTTCCCGGCCATGGCGACACAGAAATCGATTCGCACCTGGCGCTGCCGCGGGTGCGCGAGCCGATGAGCGTGCTCGAGCGGCGCGAGCTGCTGCCCTTCCGGCGGGTCGTGCCGCGTGTGAAGCTGGTCATGACGGCCCACATCGTGTTCGACGCGATCGAAGCGGAGGTTCCGGCGACGCTTTCGCCCAGGGCACTGACCGACATTCTGCGCGGCGAGCTCGGCTATACCGGCGCCGTCATCAGCGACGACATCGGCATGCGCGGCATCGCGCCATTCTTTGCCGATGACGGGTCCGCGCCGCTGCGCGCCATTCGGGCCGGGTGCGATCTCCTCATGGTGTGCGCGTCGGCGATGGATACGCGCGCTGCGCTCGCGATGGCCGCGGCGCTCGCGGCGCATGGCAGTGACGAGGCCGCCGCCGCGGCGCTGGGGCGCTCGCGCATGCGGGTCGAGCGGTTGCTCGCCGACATCGGGCCGATACGCGTTCACCGCCTGACTGACGAAGTTCTGGCGGCGCACGCGCGGATAGCCCCGCTGCACGCCGGCACGGCGGCGTCACCGTCGCCGGGCTAGGCGGTCTGTCGCAGAAGGGCCTCGACTTCGGCGCGCGCCGGCATGGAGGGCGCGGTGCCCGGACGCGTGACGGAAATGCCGGCGACCGCGCAGCCGAACCGGGCGGCCTCAGCCGGGGCCGCGCCACGCGCGAGCGCGGCGGCGAATCCGCCGTTGAAGGCATCGCCGGCGCCAGCCGTCTCCACGACTTCGCCGGCCTTGAACGCCGGTATGTGCAAGGAGCGCGCCCGGGTGTGCAGCAGCGCGCCCGCTTCGCCAAGCGTGATGAGGGCGGCGCCGGCGCCTTTGGCGAGGAAGACGTCGGCCGCGCGGCGGGCATCGTCGACGCTGCCGACCGGCATCCCGGTCAGCAACGCGGCTTCGCTTTCGTTCGGCGTGACGTAATCGCACAACGGGTAGATGGCGTCATCGAGGGGTGCCGCCGGCGCCGGATTGAAAACGGTCAGTGCCCCGGCGGCGCGGGCAATCTCGAGACCGCGCCGCGCTGCCGCCACCGGCTGCTCGAGCTGCGTCACGAAAACGGCGGCATCCTCGATTGCATCGGCCGCGCCATCGACGTCGGCCGGCGTGATCGATCCGGCCGCGCCGGGAACCACGATGATGGCGTTCTCGCCGCTGGTTTCGTTGACGTAGATGAATGCCGCACCGGTCTCCTGGGTGTCGCTCTCGGCAACGCGGACGGCGATGTTCTCGCGCCGCCACGTCTCTCGCGCGATCGCACCAAAGGCATCGCGCCCGAGCTTCGAGATGAACGTGACGTCGGCGCCGGCGCGCGCTGCCGCCACCGCCTGGTTCGAACCCTTGCCGCCCGGCCCGAGCTTGAAGGAGGAACCGGCGAGGGTTTCGCCGACGGCCGGCATGCGCACGGCGCGAAAGGCGAGGTCGGCGACGAAGATGCCGAGGATGGCCACCCGGTTGGAAGACATTGTCATGCCACCGCCGCGCACAGGATGGCGGGCTCGTCCGCGCTGGGCAGCGGATCAATCGACTTCAGCATCACGTCCCCCCGGACTTCCCCCGGGAGGATAGTGGTTGGCAGCCGGCCGCAACGCAAGAGCGGCGATCGCGACGAAGCGATTGCGCTGCGGCAGGGAAATCGGGATAGTGCACGGGCCGTGCCTCTCCACCCCGACCGATTGCTGCCCGTCGAGCCATCCGTTCGCGCGATTGCGCGACGGTTGTACGAGCGCGTGGCCGATCAGCCGATCGTATCGCCGCATGGTCATACCGATCCGCGCTGGTACGCCGAAAACCAGCCGTTCGCCAATCCGGCCGAACTCATCATCATCCCCGACCACTATGTCTTCCGGATGCTCTACAGCCAGGGCGTGCCGCTGGAGCAACTGGGGATCGCGACCCGCGACGGCGCGCCGGTCGAAGCCGACCCGCGCGTCATCTGGCGGCGCTTCGCCAGCCACTATCGTCTCTTTCGCGGCACGCCGACACGGGCGTGGCTGGAGCATACCTTCGCGACGCTCTTCGGCATCGACGAGGTGCTCACCGAGGCCAACGCCGACGCGACGTACGACGCGATCGACGCAGCCCTCCGGGCGCCGGAATTTCGGCCGCGTGCCCTCATCGAACGATTCAACGTCGAGGTCATCGCGACAACCGACAGCCCGCTGGACGATCTTCGCCATCACATCGCGCTCAAGGCGAGTGGCTGGCGCGGCCGCGTCGTGCCGACCTATCGGCCGGATCCGATCGTCGATCCGGAACAGGAAGACTTCGCGGCCAATGTCTTGCGGTTCGGGGAAATCGCCGGTGTCGATGTCGGCAGCTACGCCGGCTACCTCGATGCCCATCGCCGGCGGCGCGCTTTCTTCAAGCGCCATGGCGCCACTGCCACCGACCACGGCCATCCAACCGCGCGCACGGCCGACCTTTCGGCGGTCGAAGCGGAGGCGCTCTACGTGCGGGTGGTGAAGGGCAAGGCCGCCGCCGAGGACGCCGAGCTCTTCCGCGCCCAGATGCTGACCGAAATGGCGGCGATGAGCCTGGAAGACGGGCTCGTCATGCAGATCCATGCCGGTGCGGTGCGCAATCACAACCCGGCCGTCTTCGCGCGTTTCGGCCGCAACATGGGTGCCGACATTCCGTCGCGTACGGACTATGTCGCGGCGCTGAAACCGCTGCTCGACCGCTTCGGCAACGAGCCGTCGCTGGCGATCATTCTCTTCACCCTCGACGAGACAACGTATGCGCGCGAGCTGGCGCCGCTGGCCGGCCACTATCCGGCGCTCAAGCTCGGGCCGCCGTGGTGGTTCTACGACGCGCCGCACGGCATGCGGCGCTTCCGCGAAGCCGTGACCGAGACCGCCGGCTTCTACAATACGGTCGGCTTCAACGACGATACGCGGGCGCTGCCGTCGATACCGGCGCGTCACGACATGGCGCGGCGCATGGATTGCGGCTACCTCGCCGAGCTCGTGGCCACGCACCGCATCGGCGAGGATGAAGCGGCCGAGCTTGCCGGCGAGCTCGCTTACGGTCTTGCCAAGCGGGCCTACCGGCTTTGACGCAGCGGCTTTCGCAGGCGGCGCTGGCACGCCTGCCGGTCTCGGTGTGGCGTCCGCGATACGACCGCAGCGGCGTCACGACCGGCATTGTGCATCTCGGCATCGGCGCGTTCCACCGTGCGCACCAGGCGGTCTACGTCGACGACGTGCTGGCGGGCGGCGACATGCGATGGGGCATCAGCGGCGTGAGCCTGCGCGGCGGCGATACGCGCGCCGCGCTGGCTCCGCAGGACGGGCTCTACACGCTGGCCGTCCGCAGCGGCGAAGGGACGGATCTTCGCGTCATCGGCTCGATCCGCGAGGTTCTGGTTGCCCCGGAATCGATCGCGACGGTGCTGGCGCGCCTATGCGATCCGGCGGTCGCCATCGTCAGCCTGACGATCACCGAGAAGGGCTACTGCCGTGGCGCCGACGGCGGGCTCGACCTCGACCACCCGGCGATCCGCGGCGATCTCGCCAATCCGGCGCAACCGCATTCCGCGGTCGGGCTGCTGGCTGCCGCCATCGCGCGGCGGCGGGCGGCTGCTGTCCGGCCATTCACGATCCTGTCGTGCGACAACCTGCCGTCGAACGGACGGGTGCTCTCCCGGCTGGTACAGGAATATGCCGCCGCTCTGAAATCCGGACTGGCGGAATTCGTGCGCGACGAGGTCGCCTCGCCGGCGACCATGGTCGACCGGATCGTGCCCGCGACGACCGACGCCGACCGGACGGAAGTGGCGGATTCGCTTGGTTTTACGGATGCGTGGCCGGTGGTGACGGAGCCGTTCTGCCAATGGGTGGTGGAAGACCGGTTTCCGTCCGGACGGCCGGATTTCGGGGCTTTCGGGGCCGAAATGGTGACGAATGTCGAGCCGTACGAGCACATGAAGCTCCGGCTGCTCAACGGCTCGCACTCGGCACTGGCTTACCTCGGACTGCAGGCCGGACTGGAAACGGTGGCGGAAGCGATCCGGACGGAAGCCTTGCGCTCCTTCACGGTCGCGCTGATGAACAGCGGGGCGGACACGCTGTCCGGAATTCCCCCGGCGGACATCGCGCGCTACCGCGCCTCGCTGCTCGTGCGCTTCGCCAATCCGGCGCTGCACCACCGGCTGATCCAGATCGCGATGGACGGTTCGCAGAAATTGCCACAGCGCATCCTGGCGGTCGTGCGCGACCGGCTTGGCCGCGGGCTCGGAATCGCGCCGCAGGCGCTGGCGGTCGCGGCGTGGATCACATTCGCCTCGCGCGGCGAGCGACTGAACGACCCGATGGCCGATGAGACCGCGGCAGCGGCGAAGCAGGGACCGGAAGGGCTGCTCAAGCTGAAGACGATCTTCGGCGAACTCGGCGACGACCAGCGGTTTGCCCCGCAGGTGCTGCGATGGTGCGAGACGATACGCGCGCGCGGCACGCTTGCCGCGGCGGAGGAAGCGGCGCTCGCGGCGTGAGCGATCAGCGCGCTTCGAGCAGCGTGAGCAGGCCGCGGAGCAGCGCCGTCGGCGACGGCGGACAGCCGGGGATGCGGAGATCGACGGGAACGACGGCTTCCACGCTGCCTTCGACGACGGCATAGGAGCCGGCGAAGACCCCGCCGTTGACCGCGCAGTTGCCAACCGCCACCACCCACTTGGGCGCCGGAGTCGCAAGGTGGGTGCGCTCCAGCGCCTCGCGCATGTTCTTCGTGACCGGCCCGGTCACGAGCAGGACATCGGCGTGGCGCGGCGAGGCAACGAAGCGGATGCCGTACCGCTCGAGGTCGTAGAAGGCGTTGTTGAGGGCGTGGATCTCGAGCTCGCAGGCGTTGCAGGAGCCGGCGTCGACGGCGCGAATGGAAAGGCTGCGGCCGAGACGTCTGCCGGCGGCGCGCTCGAGCCGGGCCGCCAGTTCCTTCAACTCGGCGTCGTCCAGCGCGGGCGCCGCTTCGGTGAGTGGGGTGCGGGCAATGCCCTGAAACAGCAGACGGCGCATGGCTACATGTCGTGCCCGGCGTAGGAGCAGTTGAAAGATTTGTTGCAGAGCGGGAAGTCGGCGACGATATTGCCCTCTATCGCCGCTTCGAGCAGCGGCCACTGGAACTGCGACGGGTCGCGGAGGTGGCTGTGGGCGACCGTGCCATCGGCGTTCATGCGGACGAAGGCGAACACGTCGCCACGGAATCCCTCGATCAGCGCCATGCCTTCGCCCGCCGCAGCCCCGATCTCGGCCTGCAACGGACCGGAGGGCAGCTGGTGGCGCATGGCGACGAGCAGCGTCAGGCTCTGCTCGACCTCACGGATGCGGACCCAGACACGGGCGTTGACGTCGCCCTCATCCAGCACCGGCACGTCGACCGGGAGGACGTCGTAGGGCGGGTAAGGCAGAGCCTTGCGCGCATCGAAGGAGCGGCCGGAGGCGCGGCCGACGTAGCCGCCGGCACCGAACTGGCGGGCAAGCTCGGGCTTCAAAGTGCCGGTGCCAACCGTGCGGTCCTGGAGCGAGGCGGTGTTGTCGTAGACCTCGACGATGCGCGGGAAGGCGGCGCGGATTTCGGCGATCAGGCGGTCGAGCTCGGCCAGGCATTCGCGATCGAGATCGCGCCGCACGCCGCCGGGAACGACGGTGTCCATCATCAGGCGATGGCCGAACGCACCGGCTGAGTAGCGCAGCACGCGCTCGCGGAGCACGCCGGTGTGGGCATGGAGCAAGGGGAACGCGGCGTCGTTGCAGATGGCGCCGATGTCGCCGAGATGATTGGCGATGCGTTCCAGCTCCCCCATCAGGGCGCGCAGCCAGGCGGCGCGCGGCGGCACGGCGGTGTCGGTCGCGTCCTCGACGGCGCGGGCGACCGCGATCTGGTAGGCAACGGTGGAGTCGCCCGAGGCGCGGGCGGCGAGCTGCATGGCCCGCTCCAAGGGGGCGCCGGTCATCAGCGCGGCGATGCCCTTGTGGACGTAGCCGAGACGGGCTTCCAGCCGCACGATGGTCTCGCCGTTGGCGGTGAAGCGGAAATGGCCGGGCTCGATGATGCCGGCGTGGACGGGACCGACGGCGATCTGGTGCAGGCTCTCGCCTTCGGCCGGCAGGAATTCGTACGAGATGGCATCGCCGTCGCGCCAGCGGCCGTGGTTCAGCCAGCGGCGTTCGTCGGGCAATCCAACAGGCGTGAGGCTGGTGAGATCGCGAAGCGCGCGCTCCGGCCGTATCGCCGGCGGGTGAAGCGCGCCGACGGAGGGGTAGCGGCCGCCTGCCGCGGGCAGGCTGACGACGCCGAGGCTCCCACAGGATTCATCGAGCAGCGCCATGTGGACGGTGTCGGCTTCGGCCCACAGCGCGGAGAGCGTCCGCTTGCCCTCGGCCAGCGTCGCGATGGCGGCGCGCCACTCGGTCTCCGATACGGTCCTGCGGGCGACGCTCATCCGAGCAGCCCCGCGATGTGCTGGAACCAGGCGACGAGCGCCGGCGGGAGATAAAGGCCGGCGACGAGCACGAGCGCGAGATGAACGGCGAGCGGCACGTAGGACGCGCGGACCGGCGCGGTGCTGCCTGCCGGCTCGCCGAAGGCGAGGCCGTTCACGCGGAGCACCAGCGCGCCAAGGGCGACCAGCAGGCCGGCGACGAGGAGGACGGCGAGCAACGGCTCGCGTTCGAACGCCGAACTGACGACGAGAAACTCGCTCATGAAGACGCCGAGCGGCGGCAGGCCGGCGATGGCGACGACGCCGAGAACGAGCGCCCAGCCGAGGAGAGGGTGGGTAACGGTGAGGCCGCGGATGTCGGCGATCTTCTGCGTGCCCTTGACCTGGGCAATGTGGCCGACGGTGAAGAAGATGGCCGACTTGGTCAGGCTGTGCATGACCATGTGCAGCAGGCCGGCGAAATTGGCGAGCGGGCCGCCGATGCCGAAGGCGAACGCGATGATGCCCATGTGCTCGATGGAGGAATAGGCAAACAGGCGTTTGATGTCGCGGCGGCGGTAGAGCATGAAGGCGGCGAAGATGAGCGAGGCCAGGCCCAGCGTCAGCATCAGCGGCCCGGGGGCGATGGCGGCGGGGTTGGCGGCGAGCAGCAGCTTGAAGCGCAGCACGGCATAGAGCGCGACGTTGAGCAGGAGGCCGGAGAGCACCGCCGAGATCGGCGTCGGGCCTTCGGCGTGGGCGTCGGGCAGCCAGGCATGCAGCGGCGCGAGGCCGACCTTGGTGCCGTAACCCAGCAGCAGGAAGACGAAGGCGACGTTGAGCAGCGCCGGGTCGAAGGCGCTGGCGCGGCCGATGAGGACCGTCCACACCATGGCGTTGCCGCCTTCGCCGATGACGGGCTCC